>JAJEAQ010000706.1 GCA_022822685.1 Trichodesmium sp. jk18x7bins.61 | reverse complement strand
AGTTTGTGTTTGTGTGTTGGTTGTTTGGTTGTTTGGGGTGGGTTTTATGTTGACTGTTAAGTACTTGATGTGTATCTGGGGCTGTGATTCTGAGGCGATTTGATTGGGAGGGGGCTTGTTTTTTGGCTGGGCGAGTTAAAGAAAAATTAACAGACTACCACTAGTTAAATTATACTTAATTTGTTTGTTACCTATCAAAACCGGATTTAGTATTAATAGTAAATAAGCCTAATATTTGCCCACCCTACTACTACTTCCTATTTATCACATTTAACTATGCAAAAAAACCAACTCAAACAGAAACTCAAAAATGGTGAAGTTGTACTCGGCCCGTTTATGAATTGCGCTTACCCTGCATTTATCGAAATTTGCGCTCTAGCAGGATTTGATTTCGCAGTTATTGACCTCGAACATGGCCCCCTGAATATCCTGGTTGCAGAAGACCTTTGTCGTGCTGCTGACTCCGTTGCTCTTGCACCCGTTGTCAGAGTTAGTAAAAATGATGCCCCGCAAATTCAACGTGCCCTTGATATTGGTAGTGCGGGGATACAAGTGCCTCAAATTGAAACGGTAACAGATGCAAAAATAGTTGTGCAAAGTGCTAAGTATAATCCCATTGGTTCCCGTGGTTTATCATTCGGAACTCGCGCTGGAGCTTATACTGCCGCAGGTACTAATATCACTGATAGATTAAATGCAGAATCTTTAGTTGTAGTTCATGTTGAAGGTAAAAGAGGGATAGAAAATCTGAGCGAAATTGTTACAGTTCCTCACATTGATGTGATTTTTCTTGGTCCTTATGATTTGTCCCAGTCCTTAGGTATTCCTGGTCAGGTAGATCATATCCAGGTGGTAGAATTAATGCAAAAAGCTGTAGAAATTATCCGCTCTGCTGGTAAAGCTGCTGGTACTTTTACCAATAATCCTGAGACTGCTCAAAAATGGATTGACTGTGGAATTCAGTATATTGGATTGGGTATAGATGTGAGTATTTTTCTACAAGGTTGCCAAGCTTTAGTTAAAGCTGTCAGAGGTTAATTTTAAGTGATTTGATACAATTATCAATAAAAATTAATACTTTGTCTACTTGTTAGCAATCCTTCTCAGAAATATGAGTTATACTAAAAACATATGCAATATCACACTCATGTTTTGCGTCAAAAAATAGGCAGGAATATCTATGCAAAAAGTTTTAGAATCAATTAATTTAGATGACGCTTTTATGTTTACCTACAAAAAGGTAAATTCCATTAGTATGGAAGGTTTTGAACAGTTTTTTGCTGACCTTCCAGTTGACCCATACATGAAAGCTAAGTATCGTTACAGAAGACTTTCTCATTTTATTGTTTCTGGGGAAAAGTTAATCAAACAGCCTCATGGCTATCTGTTTCAAACTAAAGAGTACAATCCTTTAGCAGGAGATATTAAGAGGGAATTTTCAGAATTAGATGACAGACTTATCGCTTTAGATAACTTTAAGAAAATGATTTTAGCTTTCTGTGATTCCTGCAAACTACACCCAGAAGCTGGAATTGGCGTGCATCAAATTAGAACTATTTGTTCACCCAATGATTCAGGCAATCCAGCCC
This sequence comes from Trichodesmium sp. jk18x7bins.61, assembly GCA_022822685.1. Lineage (GTDB taxonomy): Bacteria > Cyanobacteriota > Cyanobacteriia > Cyanobacteriales > Microcoleaceae > JAJEAQ01. Next base: position 5,647 of record JAJEAQ010000706.1, on the reverse strand, counting down.
CGGAAGGTATTCATAGAGACAGCGCAGATTTTGTTGGTATATTTGCAGTAAATAGAAATAATATTCAAGATGGCGCGACTCATCTTTACACAGAGAAAAAAGAAAAGCCTGTGTTTAATAAAGTTCTCAATCCAGGAGATTTATTGCTGATAAATGACCATGAATTTTTCCACTTTACAACTCCGATTAAACCTGTAATTGACGCAGTGGGATATCGAGATGTATTTGTGTTGACTTCTCCAAGTTTAATTAATAGTATTTAAAGAAAAATCTGATCAGGTGGGCAAATATTGACTTATTGATATCAATGGTAAATAGGTGTGATATTTGCCTACCCTACAACTGTGTCTACTACGGACTTATGATTGCCCAGAATGCAGTATTTCAATAGACCGAGATTTGAATGCCTCAATTAATTTGAAGAATGCGGTTAGCCCGCACGTGAATGCCTAGGGAGTTGTGTTGCCGACAGTTCCGGTGGAAGCAGTACCGCTTTGTATCAGTTTTATGAAGTAGACTACTATTCTCTTGCTCCTCTCTCAGAGATACTCACTTGCCAAAGATCCCCAGCTACTCTAGATTCTAGTTGCCACTGTTTTGCTTTCATAGCTTCCCACAATTTCCGAGAAGGGCGAAACACAAAAATATCAGATTCATCTGTAATCATTTCTAAATTTGCTGCTTGACTCAATAACAACAATTGCACATTATCATCTAATATATAGCTAAGTGAAATCAAATCTCCTGTATTAGTATAATCATTGCCCACATCACTCAATAACAGTGGAGAGTTACTAGCATTAATTGTTTTAGCCACCTCAGTATTAAAATAACTCAGATCTTTATTCCACCAAGTATCAGAAAAAGCACTAACAGTAGAGGATGCAATACTAGCTGTCAACAATATTGCTAACACTACTCGCCAGTATTTATGATCGCTGAATCGAGAGGAACGATCGCCCAGTGGTGCGGATGCACCATCGTTATCTAAATACCTTGCCAATAAATAAGCAACGGATAAATGTATTGCTGGAAAACAGGAAATTAGATAACGGGTGATGGCAGAGCGTTTCCCACCCCATAGCAAATCTGGTATTACTAACATCATAAAAGGTATGGAAATTGAAGTCAGAATAAATAATTTTGTGGAAAGATGCTGATAGCGCCAAACTGCATAAACTCCCCAAGCAATAATTATTAAAAATAGCAATCTCAGTAAATATGTAGCGATATTATTAAAACCAAAATCTAAGTCAATAAACAAGCTGGAAAAACTCAAAATCCACAGTTTTACTAAAAAATCAAAACTTACTGATATTCTAGCCCACTCTGTTGTATCATTAACTCGTTGGAGATTATTAATTAGTACGAATATCCAGGGAATGTAAAGAATTATAATTGCTAGTAACGCTATGCAAAAATCTATTGGTAGTTTTTTGATGAAAATTTTAAGATTTGAGTAATTAAATTGTTTTTGACAATTTTTTTTTTCTAAATAACTTGAGAACAACCAATTACTCATTATAAATACTCCATGAGCAATGATAGTTAAACAGAAAAACAAATGAGTATATAAGCCAAGAGCTGAAACTAGACTATAAAATCCCCAATTTTTCCAATTTGGAAAATGCAAAGCCCGCAATAACAAAATACTACTACCAAGGATTAAAACAGTAACTAAACTATATTGTCTAGCTGTTTGAGCAAATAAAATATCAAAGGGGGATAAAGCTAAAAATGTAGTTGCTAGCAACCCAGTTAAATGAGACTTGAAAAGTTGCAAAGCTAGGACATATATCAAAGGTAAAGATAGCAAACTAATTAACACTGGTAAGCTACGAGATGCGATGATAGAACCACCAAATTGTTGCATCCATAACCGAGCCATCAAATAAGATAAAGGAGGATGATGCGGGTTTTCTATTGTCAGAGACTTAAAGGTACTTTGGAAAGTGCTTTCTGGTTGAATCTGTTGATATTTTTGTAGTTCTTGAGCAGGAATAATTTGGTTGATAAATAATTGTCTGTCAATATCGGTACGGTTAAAACCTGCTGCTCGTAAGGATGTGAATACCTCATCATGGAAATAAACTTTTTGTTCGAGATTAAAAAAGCGAAAACCAATGCCTAAAGTTATGGCAATAAGAAGTAGCATAACTAGGGGTTGGAAATAAATTTTATTGTGAAAAAATTTTAGATTCATCATTTTTTAATGCTGGGGAGCGAGAAACTACTTAAGATAAAAATAGTTGGAGAGAATTCCCAACTAACACTATCTCTTGGAATGGTGGCAGTTAATTACATAAATTAACTCCTTGGTTTTATCCTTTGGTTTTATGTCTAATCGTCCCCTAGGTTTCAAGAAAGAAATCATAAATATGAAAATCAGACTAACAATTTGAATTGAACCACCAATAACTATTGCTTTATGATCAAACATAAACATAGGATTGTTCAATGCTTGTAATCTTTCAGTATTAGAAGTGGCTGTCATAGTATTCGTCCAAGGACCTAACCAAAATGTGCCAAAAGTAATTAATGTGCTAGTAATAATCCACTTGGTAATCACCCAGTAAAATTTAAAAAATCCCCAAATTGTTAACTGGTAAAGTAAGGCTCCAGTTAACAAAGTAGTATTAACTGCTGGAATAGCTACCTAGTCATCTAATAATTTAACGGCTGAGTTAATTCCGTAAAGTTCATCACCGTTAGTGGTGTTAAAATTACTAATGACCATAACCACCACGGAAACTGCTGTGCCAAACCAAATTGCCCCAGAAATAACATGGGCAGATATTAGCCAACTTTTTTGATTTCCTGTCAGTCTAACTCCAGACTTCTGATTTTTTTCTTTCTTTAGGGCCTACTGATTAGTCATATTTTAGTTCCTGATGATGTTGATTTATTTATAGTGAGTCATTTTAGTTTAACCTAGAAGTTGAAAATTTAGCTATAATAAGCTATTTATTATGTTTGTAAAGCAGCGATAAATCATGCTTAGTAGTTGCTAGAAGCATACTATATTTAGAATGGTCGTAAAGCACAACTACGAACAAATACTTTTAGATAATTAATGCTCTGAACATGGTATAAGTAGCGATCGCCTAGATTGCTACTTGTGTTCTATATAATAGTATGCACAGATAAATTATTGAGGCAAATTTGCTCCTGATGCTAAACAGTTTATCCCTATATACTTTGAAACTGGTATAACTTAATTATGTGGAAAAAAAATCAACCAATAATTAGCTTGATTTTCAGCTTATTTTCTCTAACTTCAATTATCACACCCGCCTTAGCAACTCCACCTCGCACACCAGCTCAAAAAGAAACTTGCGAAATTTTAGTCATTGGTGCTGGGTTAGCAGGTGCAGCAACTGCCTACGAAGCATTGTTAGCAGGGCGAACTGTTTGTGTTACTGAAATTACCGACTGGGTAGGCGGTCAGATTTCTTCCCAAGGTACTTCGGCTCTTGACGAACGTGGCACTCAGCGCAGTCTCCTATTTTATCCTCGTGGCTACATAGAATTACGGGAACGGATAGAGGCCAAATATGGAAGACAAAATCCTGGTGCTTGTTGGGTAAGTGTCTCCTGTTTTATGCCCTACCATGGTCACGAAATCTTATTTCAGATGTTGCAGGATGCAGCTAAAAAAGGTGGAGGTACATTCAAATGGTTTCCTAATACTGTTGTGAAAGATTTAGATATTTCTAATAATCAAATTAACAGCGCGATCGCTATTCAACATCAACCTGCTGCCAACACTCCACCGATAAACACTGAACCCCTATCTCAAATCATCGAGGATGCCTACCGCTACGAAAATTCATCGCGATTTGACAAAACCATAATTCAGTTTGCCCCCCTACCTGTGGCAGAAAAAACAGGAGGTGCAGATTGGTATGTTGTGGAAGCTACCGAAACGGGAGAAATTATCGCTCTCGCCGACGTCCCCTATCGTCTCGGTATCGATCCGCAAACCTATGTCGATCCATCATCCCCCGTTGACACTAGAGACTCCTATTGTACTCAAGGCTTTACCTACACCTTCGCCATGGAAGCCACCGACACACCTCAAACCCATGTAGAACCAGCATTTTATTCTCAGTATAGCCCCTACTATAGTTATGAATTATCAAGATTAGCCAATTTCAACCTAGTATTTAGCTATCGTCAAATTTGGTCAATGAAACCAGACGAACCCCGCCCATCCGATCCGAAAAAACGCCCTATTTATCCAGGCGACATTTCTATGCAAAACTGGACTTGGGGTAACGACTACCGCCCTGGAAATCGTGATGATAACTTGATTTACAGTCGAGAACAACTGCAAGCTACAGGCCAACTACAGCCGGGGGGGTGGATGGGTGGTTTGCGCACTGAAACTCTCCGCCGAGGAGAGGAAAATGCCCATGGTTATTTTTATTGGTTAGTCGAGGGAACTACTGACTCGCAGTTGGGAGCAGGAGTCAAGCAAAAGTATCCTAATAATCGCTTTTTGAGTGGCTTTGATGCACCAATGGGAACAGCCCACGGTTTATCAAAATATCCTTATATACGAGAAGGCCGACGTATTATTGGTCGTGTCGGGAAGACGCGCCCAGAAGGTTTTATGGTGGCGGAAGTTGATATTGCTCGCAAGAATTTTCGGGATGATTTTTATCAGCAAAATTTAGCATCCGATGAATTTCATTATTTGTGGGGAATTGTTGCCGCTTTTGTACCTCCAGATGCACCAATTCAGCCAGTGGAAGAGTTGCCACAGCGAGCCAGAGCAACAGTTTTTCCTGATAGTGTTGGTATTGGTCATTATGCAATTGATTTTCATCCCTGCATGACTAAAAGTCCGCCAGAAGCACCAGGGAATTCTGAACGAGAAGGTATTAGAAGAGGTCAAGGTTCAGCTTATCCTTTTCAAATTCCTTTGCGGGCAATGATTCCTCAAGAAATTGATAATTTTTTGGTGGCGGGTAAAAGTATTGCTACTAGCTATATTGCTGCTGCTGCTTATCGGGTCCATTCCTTTGAATGGTCGGCTGGTGCTGCTGCTGGCACAACAATTGATTTTGCTTTAGAAAGGGGAATTTTTCCTTATGAATTAATTGATGATATGCCTTCTAAGGAATGGGAATTGGAGGTATTACAGGGTCGTTTGCAAGAAAATGGAAATCCCACAGCTTTTCCCAAAACTTCTATATTTAATAATACTTGGGATGAGTGGAAATAGAATAGTTGCTTAATTCAGGTAAAATGTAGGTGTTTTTATTTAACGGGAGATTCAGGCGAGCCGCTAATTGCTCCCTTCTGCCTGATTCAAAATTATTTAGAAATGCCAGCAAAAGACATTTATCATATACTGTGAGAACTTCCCTAGAGAAAGATGGCTGGATAATTACCCATCACCCGCTGGTTATTCCCTGGGAAAAAAGATTTATATGTTGACTTATACCAAATTAATATTAACAGGATTTACGTAATAGCACTATATATAGTAATTGACAACTATATACTAACACTATATATAGCGTTTACTATCTCAAAATGCGTAAGTCCTGATGAAGTTGCATAGAATAAAATTTTCATCAGAGTTGACTGTGGATAAAGACAGACAAGTTGATTAATTTCATAATTCTATGCAGCCTCA
>JAJEAQ010000623.1 GCA_022822685.1 Trichodesmium sp. jk18x7bins.61 | reverse complement strand
TAGAGACTCAAGAATTTTGTCACCAACAAATACTCCACGGACGTATTGTTTATTCGGATAGCGTTGTGGAAATTCCTGTATGAGAAGTTAACCAGGATTTTAAAAAACGTCTGCGAGAATTACTTGCTATAATTTGTAGTTTGAAAATGCCTAAACCAACCCCTAGTATTTGGGAATGTCGTTATTGTAAAGTTCCTCATAATCATTGCTCTGCTCAAACTAAAAATGACGATGATTTTGCAGCACATGGTATTATAATCAAATAACAAGCATTATAGCTTTAAAAAAAAATCCCTGCAGCATTCTTAACCTGTTGATGATAAATTCAGAGAAAGGTTGAGAGAAGCGATCGCTATCATTACTAGCCCTCAACCTCTCAATCCAATACCTAGTCGCTGGGAATGTCCCTATTGTTGATTTCCCATGAACATTGTCAGGCAAAAATAGCAATACGGGTATAATCTTGCTAAAGATAGGATGGTCGAGATCGCGGTTATATTTCTCAAAAGTGTTTGTTTGTAGTTGGGCTTTAGCCCGATAGAATTTCTCAAAAAACAGAACACAAGTTTCATCAGATCAGCACCTACTTCCCAACCACTGCTGAAATACCTCAAACCTACCATCATCAGGATTGACAATACGATAAACTCGCAATCGCTTTTTCTGGTGAGTTTCCGATCGCAAACACTCTAAACTCAAACCAATCTTATCCAAAAAACGTCCCACAATTGTTATGGGGCTGGAATTGGCAGCCAAGCCTATCCCCACTACAGTTTTGATTGCTATTCGGTTGGCTAAGGCAGTTTTCGCTAATAACTGCAAATCATCATCAATATTTCTCAACTCCCGTTGCTTATCTTTGAGCAATGAAGGTATTGTTAATAATTCCATCACTCCCACCATTACACCTAACAAACAATCATTAAAATCAGGAATAAAAATATTTCCCTTGCCCAACTCCAACAATTTTTTCGCGACTTCTGCATCCCGCGCTGCTAAAAATGGTCGCCCTACTGTCATAAAATAATGCAACTGCAACTGCTGATACCAGCCACGATCGTCTTTCTCTACCAACTCTGGAGTAATCGGGATACTATAGCGCAACATTAATTCAAATCTTCGTTGCTTCCGTTGTTGTCTGATTGTTTTGGATAACCGCTTTTTCAGTTTTTGATACTCAGCCAAACTAATATTCTTAGCAGTAGCAATCGCTTCACATTCTGCCTGATAATTTTGCTTGATTACAGTAGCGATCGCTTCTTGCAAACCATTAACTTCCCTAGCAGTTTCTAATAACTTTTTCTCCTCTAAACTATCAGGCAACACTTCTGGAGAAACTTCTACAACCTGATGCCCTTCTACTCGCAAAGCCTCTAACACAGATTCTCGATATTGATTCATTCCAGCATTGAAACGAACTGCCATTTTTGCCCAACACAAAAAAGATTCTGCCTGAAAAGTTGTTTCAAAATTATCTAAGCCATCAAAATCAGATTGCTGTAATAATCTAATATTAAGTTGAGTCAAACGCTGTTCAGAATTAAGCAAAGAAGTCATAGAAGTAGAGCCATTACCCACCTGATTAAAACCAGAATTTGCGATCCATAAATATCTTAGAATATTCTCGCGAATTCTACCTAAAGATTGACAAACAGAAGTTGCAGCCTGTACTCCTTGAGCAATTGCCCAAACTGATGTAAAATGCCCTTTAATATCTATACTGACTCCTGTTTCAATTGCTGGGGAGGCCAAGCAAATGTCATATTGTGGCAATATCTGATTCAATGACTTAATACAACCATGAGCAGGATGCTCGGGATCTGCTAAAGATTCTGAATCTACCCTGAGAATTTTTAAGTGAGGAAACTGTTTTTGTAAATAAGCCTCCAAAGCACGAGTTCCCCATTTACTTTTGAGCTTTTGGGCAGACAAACAAATCATGGGCTTGCCACCCTCACAGATATGTTTGTGTAAATCTGCGATTAATCTTTTCGGAGTCGTTTCTGGATAATGAAAAACTTGCCAAGCTTCTTTTTCTCCTGGTAGCCAATCATTTTGAATAATGAAAGGTTCAAGCTTCACTCCCGCCAAAGCTTCTAAATAATCTATCGAAACATCACTTAAGTCAGCATCAGCGATAAATACCTGACCAACACCTCCTAAAGCATTTTGCATTAATGTTTTTAAACATCTAAGAATTTCGACTCGGTTTTGCCGACAAGTATTAGAGTTTAAACCATGCCAGATTACCTGCTCAATCTCATCAATAATTACTACCCCATCTGACCAAGTTTCTGGATTAAAGTTTGCCTGGGAATAAGGATGTAGAGAGTCAATACATAAACCTACACCTAATAATTCATTCTGGGATTCTAGTTCTACCTCTGTAATATATTTAAGTCCGAAACGTTGACATAATTCCTGTACCAAATGTACTCGATGACCAATAACTAAAACTTTTTGATTACGGGCTATAGCTTCACTAACAATTTTCTCTAATAATCTAGTTTTTCCTGTACCCTTAGCAGATTTAATTCCCACAAGTTTGGCAGGGAAATTGGTGCTATAGGCGACATCAAGATGATCTAGTTTCTGTAGATTATTACCTAAAGAATCTAAAATATTTTGTTCTGAAAGATAACGACTATTAACTCTTAGCTTGACAGGATATGTAAGACGATTCCATGATTTAGCTTTCCAAAGTTCTAATGGTAATGCATTTTGATAAGCTTCATCAAATACACTTTGTCCGTACTCGGCAATTAAATCATCAACTCCTTTACCCAATTTCGGATCCCAGGAAATAATTTTCACATGACATCCTTTTCTAGTTAATAAGTAACCAGTTTGTCTAATAGCAGCGTTAACATTTTTAATAGTTTTAGGTTTAGTATCTAGGTCAAAAACAATATAAATTTCTCGATGATTATTTACTAACTTTTCTAACTGGGGAATTAAACTTGGTTTACCAATGCGGTTCCCATACTCATCTCTCAAAACTCGATATCCAGCAAAGACTCCTGGTAAAGCGATCGCCACATAAGATGCTGTTAGTAAAGCACCAGCTTTTTTAGCACCTTCAGTAATACATAAAGGTATTTGAGGATGGGCAATTAACCACTGCCAAAAACCTAAATCTGGTTGATTATGATCGATATCTTCTGGCAGAATTTCTAGTTGATAGCGACTAGCAATTTTATGCCACAAATTTATGGGAATTTTCAGAGCAAATAAACTTGTAGGAGTTTTAGGGGGATGTTCATATTTAATTAGTTTTTTTTGGTCATAACTATGACGTGGTTGACTAGGTTTGAAACAGCCCCATAAGTCTTCTTCTCCTGTAAGTAAATCAATTCCAGAACACCACCATCCACCTTCTTCAATGTGTTGGTATTGTTGGAGTATTTGGCCAGTAACTCGTCCATCATTACGTCTAGGAATTGCATCGGAATAAAACAAAAATTCATAAGGTTGTTGTCCTTTTAAAGGGACAACATTCAGACGGATGAGTTGGTCATCAACACAGCTATTAGTCCATTCTTTGAGGTAATTTATTTGTGTTTGGGTCTTAGGGTTCATTTCAGCATATAATCTATATATAGTGTCATTTTTCTTATTATATGAAAAAATACACTATATGTATATAAAGTTTTGACTAAGACTCGAACAGGAATGGCCTTAATTTTTTTTATTAACTATTAATTATATCACTTATATT
>JAJEAQ010000587.1 GCA_022822685.1 Trichodesmium sp. jk18x7bins.61 | reverse complement strand
CTTTTGTAGGTTTTTCACCTGCTTTGGCTGACCACATTTCTTGCTGCAAAGATTCTTTGACGTAGATTCTTAACAATCTTCCTGGTTTTATTCCAGTTAATCTGGCTCCATTCCAATTGTCCTTCGACGACCTTTGTCATTATTGACACTTAACTTGATCTCCGTTTTCGTTTCTTTGTCTTAGTTTTCTTTTCCCATGAGACTCAGGAGAAGTCGGCTTTGACTTTGAGCATGGAGCCTCCCTGAAACGGGACTTGCATTCGGACTATTTCATTACTTACTCTAGAAGTAACGGAATAGGTAAGTCTTTTCCGTGGAGGCTAGGGGTGAGATCCCTAGGGGACTCGGTGTCCCGTTTCAGACGACCAGTAGGCGACAAGAGTCGGAGCTTTCCTTACGGAATGCGGAGCATTCAGGTCGCCTGTCGGCTCCCTGTTTCGTGGCGACCTGAACATGTGGCGAGGTGGCTCAACAGGTCGCGCCTACCTGTATCACTTCCTGTTGGTAGCATAATAATTAACTCTCCTGTAGCACTTCTTTCTAACTGTAAATCTCTATTAGCTAGAGCTAACTCAATGAACTGTTGGTGAGTAATTTTCAGGTGAATTTCATTGGGAATATTAACTGCTATTGCCTGATTGTTTTTCATCATCATGTTATTTATACTTCATTACTTATATATAATCCGGTTATATAATATATGTAGATGCAGCTAGGAATGAGTTTGGATCTGCTTACTGTAACCCACTACTTGCAATGTCTAATCAACCGGATTCAAGATCATAAAAGCTTTTTCTAGTCTACTTTACTCCCCCCTTTCAAAGGGGGGCAGGGGGGGATAAAAGAGCGGTTGTGGGGAAGAACGCTAATTATAACTTACAGCGTTTTTCATCTGGAGCAAACCACATCATCAAAACTGAAACCCTTGTAGGGACTTTCTATAGAGCGTCCCTGAGAGTGGTCTACTATAATGAAAACTGCTGTATGAGACTAAATTAGTTTCCCTGAAGACTAACCTAACATCATCTATGTTTTTGTTTGGTTACGCTGGCGCTTAACCAAACCTACAGTATTATGCCTGCACTTTAGCATCAGGGATATATTTGCAGCGCCGCATCGCAACTACAAACAACGATCGCACAAACTTAAATTTTTGTTGTCGAACTTTGTTTTAACATATTAGCAGCTTTCTCCTGCATAGAATCATTCAACCGCGGGCGAGCTTTCTCACCCAGAAAAATTTTCCTGAGCCAATGCTGAAAATTATCAATATAAGTAAACCACACAGGCACTACTACTAAAGTCAACAGTGTTGCAGTTGTCAACCCACCAATGACAGCGATCGCCATCGGGCTTCTCACTTCACCCTCTGCACCTAATTCCAAAGCAATGGGGAACATTCCGGCAAGAGTGGAAAGTGTAGTCATCAAAATCGGTCGCAAACGAGAAATACCAGCCTCCCTTACTGCATGAAACTGAGTCATCCCCTCTCTTTCATTTGCCAATGAACAATCTACCAACAAAATCGCATTTTTTGTCACCAACCCCATCAACAATACAATCCCAATCAAAGCAAACAAGCCCAACTCTTTCTGCATTACCAATAACCCGAATAAAGCCCCCCCGATAGACAAAGGCAAGGCTACTAAAATCACCATCGGATACAGAAAATTATTGTATAGCAATACCAAAATGGCATAAATACACAACACCGCAAAGCCCAAAGCATCTGAAAACCGACTAAATATATCAACCATAATCTTGGCATCACCATCTGACTCTTCTGTCACATCCCTTGGTAATGGGTTCATTGCCGGCAATGCTTTTACTTGCGTCAGCGCATCCCCTAGAGAAACTCCGTCTAAATTTGCTTCTAGCGACACCTGTCGATAACGGTTAAAACGGTCAATTTGAGCCTGGCCACTACCAATAGTAATATTAGCCACTGCTGACAATGGTACCAAACCACCATCTTGACTAGGAATCCGCAAATTTTTAATCGCATCCAAGTCATTTCTAAATGCTTCTGCCAACTGCACCCGAATCGGAATTTGGCGATCTGGCAAATTAAACTTAGCCAAACTTGACTCATTATCTCCCAGAGTCGCTAATGAAGCCGTGCGAGCGATCGCCTGTACTGACACCCCTAAATCACCAGCCCTAGCAGGTAATGGTTTAATCAAAATCTCTGGTTTCACCAAACTAGCACTCGAAGTCACATCCACTAAACCCGGAATTTCTCGCATTTGCCCTTCTAAAGCATCCGCTGTCTGCTTTAAAACAGTCGCATTTTCACTCTTGATAATCACCTTGAAATCCTTATTACTACCCCCGGCCAAAAAACCAATCCGCGCCCCTGGAATATCAGCAAACATAGGTCGTATCTTTTGTTCAAGTTCCTTTTGGGAAATACTCCGTTCATCCCTCGGTAGTAAGTTGGTATACAATGTAGCTGTATTCACAGCCTCGTTGTTATCTCTACTGCCAACATCAGCAAATACACTTGTAATAACTGGGCTAGCTTGTAATAACTGCATAGTTTGTTGTGCCACTTGTTGAGTTTCAGTCAAAGTTGAACCAGGAGGCAGTTCTATAGAAACTATACTCACACCTTTATCCTCTCCACTCATGAGTCCTTTCGGGAGCAGTGGCACAAGTTGCAAGCTACCAATAAAGAAAGCTACAGCAATAATTAAAGTAGTAATCTTATGCCGCAGTGCCCAACTTAACAAACTATTGTAGGGGCGAATTTTTCCTTGTTTCTGATTTTTCACCTCCACTGTATCTTTAGAAAACCCTTGAGGCGGTTTATCTTTCAACAGCCGTGCCCCTAACATTGGAGTCATCGTACAAGCAACCAATGTAGAAAACATGGTCGAAACTGCCACCGTTACCCCAAAAGGTTGGAAAAATTTACCAGGGATTCCCCCCATAAACGCCACTGGCAAAAACACTGCAACGATTGTGGCAGTTGTCGCCACCACAGCCAAACCAATTTCTGCTGACGCATCTAAAGCTGCATGGAATGGCTTTTTCCCCATATTCACATGTTGGTCAATATTCTCAATCATACAGATAGCATCATCCACTAAGTTCCCCATCGCTAATGCTAGTGCTAACAGCGTCATCCAATTGAGGGTGTAGTCTAAGATTTTCATCACTAAAAAGGTAGGGATAATTGACAATGGTAGGGCCACTGCAGTGATCAGAGTTGGTCGCCAATCTCGCAAAAATATCCCTACAACTACAACCGTCAGAATGGAGCCAATTACCAAAGCGTCTACAGATGCTTGATATGATTCCTCTATACTTGTTGCCAGGGTAAAAATTAGTTTTATCTCTACATCTTCTGGTAATATTTGCTTCAGTTCAGCAACTTTGGCTCGCACACCTTTTTCCACCGTAACTAGGGTACTACCAGTACTACGTACTACACCAAAAGCAACAACAGGTTTAGCAATATTATTTGATTTGGAGCTTTTTGTTGGTGAATCTTGCTCAAAATTTTGAGTAGGGATCTGACTATTTTTTTCTAATAACCAAGCCGTTTGTCGAGTATCAGCAAAACCATCAATAACTGTACCTATACTAGAAAGAGGCACTGCAGCCCCCGAGGGAAGAATAATTCTATATTCCCTTAAAGCTTCTACTGTATCAGCACTACCTAAAGTACGAATACTTTTTTCTGTACCTCCAGTTTCAGAACGTCCACCAGGTATATTAGTATTGAGATCCCGAATTTGATCGTTAACTTGAGTAGCCGTGATACCAAGACTTTCGAGTCGATCAGGATTGAGTTCGATGCGGATCTCCCGGTCAATTCCCCCAATTCGATCAATTTTGGCAACACCAGGAACATTCAGGAGAACACGACTAATGTCTCTATCTACAAGTTCGCTCAGTTCCTCAACAGAACGCTTTCCTGAGTTGACGGCATAGGTCATAATCGGACCATCAACAAGTTCTAATCTTTTAATAATCGGATCGTCGATATCTAATGGTAAGTCTTGGCGAATTTCAGCAACCGCATTGCGAACGTCGTTAGTGGCGCGATCTGTATCTACTCCCAAATCAAAAGAAATAATGGTTGTGGAAACTCCATCGGTAACTGTTGATGTTAGCGTGTCGATATTTCCTAAACCTGCCACTGCATCTTCTACTTTTTTTGTTACCTGAGTTTCTAATTCCGTAGGATTTGCTCCTCTTTGAGTTACTGTTACTGATACTGCTGGAATATCAATGTTAGGCATAATATCTATTCCTAACTGGAAAAATGACATTAATCCTACTACTGTTAAAATCATAAACATCACAAGAGTAGGAACTATTTTTTTGATTGACCAAGCTGATATATGAAATGACATAGTTATTAATTCAAAATTTCCCAAAAATTATCTCAGAGATGTTTGATACTTTATTTATCAAATCCCTGTTTCATCAAATTATTATCTTATTTGATCAAGAAAGAATTCAGGAGTACCGAGCCTGAATTGTGATCGGAATTCTGTACGACTGGCGGATGTAGCAAGCTGGCTCCGAAGAAGTATAAATGGGTATAATACCAATTACCAAAATTTTCACTCTTGGGTGCTCTTAAATTAGCGGTGGGTTTTAGACGCCCAGCGACTTCCCTTGGGTATCCCCCGCTATATTGCTCCCTTCTGCATTCAGCTCCCGCTGCTCCCGCTGCCTTCTTCAATCATAATTTTTCCATCACATATAAACTGAAGCCAGGGGGATTTTATACTGATAAAAACAGCTTAATTTATAGTCGAGTCATGAATGTTTGTTAATTTTGCTCAATCACTGTAACGAAATCCCCATCTTTGAGATAACCTGCACCTGCTACTACTACGCGATCGCCTAATTTTAGTCCCTTTCTAATTTCAATCTCAGCCTTAGTTAAATCACTACCGTTACTCAAAATTTCTCCTACTTCCACAGCCACAGCTTTAACTTGATTATTATCTGTCAAAACATACACAATTGATTTACCATCTCCTTGAGGCAATACGGCTTTTGCCAAAATCTTTAACCCTTGATTTGTTGCGGTTGTAATTGCTGCCCGCAAAAACATTCCTGGTCTGAGTAAATCACTTTTAGGCAAATCAACTTTGACTGTAGCTTCGCGACTTTCTTGGTCAACTAATGGAGCTATTTCTCTCACTACCCCTAACATTTTGATCCGATTATCCGCATCAGAACTAATTTTAACTTTTTCACCAATTTTGACCTGTGCGAGTTGAGTTTCTGGTACTTTTAACTGTAGTTCTAATTGATTATCTTTAATAATAGAAAACAACATTTTACTACTAGAAGTCACATCACCAACACGAGCAATCCGCTCTGCCACAATCCCATCTGCTGGTGCTTTGACTAAAGTCTGCCCTAACTGAGTTTCCTTCTCTTGTACACTAGCTTCGTTACTGTTCACATTTGCTATGGCATTGTCAATATTTGACAAAGCGCTGTCAACTTCTGCCTGCGCACTACTCACATCAGCTTTAGCGCTCCTCACCTTGGCATTTGCACTGCGTAATTGAGCCTGGGTACTACTGAGATTTGCATCTGCACTCTCCACTCTAGCTACAGCACTACTCACATTTGAGATAGCAATATTAACCTTGGCTTGAGCACTATCAATATTCGCATCAGCAATATTAACCTTGGCTTGAGCACTATCAAGATTTGCATCAGCCACCCGTACCCCTTCCTGAGCAGTTTTCACAGTCGTGCTACGGGTTTCTAACTCTTGAGCACTAACCACACCCTCTGAATTCAGGGTTTGATATCGCTCAAATTCTCTCTGAGCTTGCTCTTGGTTAGCTTTTGCTTCTCCCAACTGAGCTTCAGCTTGAGCTACAGATGCCAGAGCATCAGTATGACTTGCTTGTGCTTGTTTCAAGGCAGCAACAGCATCATTACGACTGGCCTGTGTTTGTTTCCAGGCGGCATTAGCATCTTCCAGACTGGCTTCAGCTTGTCTACGGGCAGCGTTCGCCTCATCTTTACTTGCCTGAGCCTGAGCAATAGCAGCCTTGATTTGATCGCGGTCAGCTTCTGCTTGTTCACGAGAAGCGATCGCTCTTTCCACCCCGGCTTTAGCACTACTGTAAGTTGCTTTTCTACTTTGTACATCACTGCGAGCAGATTCCACTTGTGATTTGCTCTGGTTAATTTGCGATTTCAAAACCGAGTCATCTAAAATTGCCATCACCATGCCGATAGTAACTCTTTCTCCTTCCTCTACCAATACCTGTTTAATTTGTAAACCATTTACCTGTGGCAATATTGGTAACAAATCAAAGGCAACAACATCACCTGTTGCATCAAAGGTGCTTTCCACTGTCGCTAATTCTACTGGAGCTACTGTCACACTCATGGTCGAAGTTTGGCCAAGTCCACCAGAGTCAGTAGTAGTCTGAGTAGGATAATTTCCTTGGGGGGTGTTACTCTCTAAGTTTTCTCTAGGCCTAAGAACTTGCATAATTACCACACCAACAACTATACCAATACCAATACCAAAAATTAGTCCACTCCATCCCCTTCTTTTTTCATGCTGGGGAAATTCTTTAGTATCACTGATTATTTCTTCCTTTTCTTCTCTTTGAGAATAGATACTCAGGCCATTTTCGTTCTGATTTTTAACTTGCTGACAATTCTGTAGAAGATTACTTTCTGGATTTTGTATAATATCCTCTGGTACAATACCATTTTCCTTTTTCCCATTTCCCATTTCCATTACCACTCCAAAATTATATTGTAAAGAAAAATTATCATTATGTTAAGATTTCTTTAAACCTCGAAGTAATTTGAGATAACCATCCCTGAGTTGATTTTGTACAACTCATTACCTTGACTATTCTAACGGAGTTTAAATAAACTAGAGAAAAAAGAACTAAGTAACAAAAACAACAACTCAAATAGGCATCTCTATAAATTAGGTATTAGTCCAAGTTGCACAAAAGTTATATATTTATTCTCAGAGATGTCTAAGTAGGTGAGCGTTAAAAAATCAAGCTATGTAACAAAATGTCAAACTAGCGCACAGCCTAAGACCCCGCCCGTAAGGGCGGAGTTTAAGAAATAGGGTATTTCAGATTCTTTGACAAAATTAAACATACATCAGTTTTATTATACCTACCTACTTAGTCACGATAATACTGAGGAAAGTATAAATAAACAAACATAAAAATAAAAATGAGCTAAGTAAGAAATATGTTTAATGCGACCGAAATACTAATTAATTCATTCGTAGAAAAAATTCAAGAAGGCTACCGTCGTACTTACGGCGGTTATAAATACAATTACGAAGAAATTATTGGTTGGGCAGGGAATATGGCACTAGAAAATATCGCCAATAGTGATGCCCTTTATCATAACGTAGAGCATACTATATTAGTTACCCTTGTCGGCCAAGAAATTTTACGAGGCAAACATATTCGAGAAGGAGGAGTTTCCTGTGAAGATTGGTTGCATTTTGTCATTTCCTTGGTTTGCCATGATATCGGATATGTAAAAGGCGTTTGTCGGCAAGACAAAAAAGGATGGTATGCTACAGGAAAAGGAGATGAAATGGTTAATTTGCCATTGGGTTCTACTGATGCTAGTTTAACTCCCTATCATGTGGATAGAGCCAAATTATTTATTGATGAAAGATTTGGTGGTCATAAACTGATTAATGTGGAAATAATTAAACACAATATTGAATTAACACGCTTTCCTGTTCCCAAGGAATCAGATCATCAAGATACTATTCATTACCCTGGTTTAGTTCGGTCAGCCGACTTAATTGGTCAGTTAAGCGATCCTCGTTACTTGAAAAAAATTGGTTCTTTATATTATGAATTTGAAGAGATAGGTTTTAACAAAAAAGTAGGTTATAAAAATCCTAGTGATTTGCGTGATAAATATCCGCAATTTTTCTGGAGCGGAGTTCATCCTTATATAGAAGATGCTATTAAATATTTATTACTAACACAAAAAGGTAAGCAGATTATTGCTAATCTCCGCTCAAATGTATTTGTAGTGGAACATGATTCTTCTCCCAAGGTGACTGCTTAAAATTAGGTAGTAAAAATTAACAATACCAAATGCAAAATATATGGCCACAAAGTTGATGTTGTTATGATTTAGTAGCTAGGACTTAGGAGAAGCGCAAATCTCCCTATAGTTGGGCTGGTGATTTTGCTATAACTATATTTTTCACTTTGGTCTAAATAATTAGCAAAAGCTGAAAATAAGTAGAAAATAAAGTTACTATGAACGTTAAATTTTCACCGATTAAACAGTTCTTAATTACATAGATATTGTTATTAGTAGCAGGGGGAGCAAGTCTATTCAAGTTTCATCTCTTTATTTACCAACGCCTATAAAAAAGTATTTGTTTCTAGTTGCGATGTAGAGGGAGATATGAAAAAATATTATCGTGATTTCTTAATTAGGAATTGGCAGCCAGATGACCGTCAAATAGCAGCAAATATTATTGGAGCTGTTCTGTCTGAATATGGTTTAGATTGGGAACCTGAAGGCGCAGATCAAGATGTCTTAAAAGTAGAAAAATTTTATCAAAGTATTGGTGGAGAATTTTTGGTGGTAGAACAACAAGAAAAAGTATTAGGAACTGCAGCCTATTATCCAATTTCACGAGGTAATCAGGCAGCCGAAATCAGGAAAATGTATTTATTGCCAGAAGTTAGAGGAAAAGGTTTAGGAAAATTCTTATTGAAAGAATTAGAACAAAGAATCGCAGAGTGTAAATTTCAGGAAATTTGGATAGAAACAACAACAGTTTTGCCAGCAGCTATTAAATTATATGAAAGTAGTGGTTATCAGTTAAGGACAGGTATAGAAACAAAACGGTGCGATCGCATTTATAAAAAAGTTCTAATCAAGTCTTGATAATTAGCCTTATTGTAGGTTTGGTTAAGGTGAACCTTAACCAAACAAATGTTATGGGCGCTACTTTGATTCAGGTTAATTAGCCGAACATGATTATGATACCAACTTCAAAAAAGATATAGCAATTCTCTGTTTGGTGAGGCAGATAAAAAATCCCCCTAAATCCATCTTGGCAAGGGGGATTTTGAGGGTTTTTCCTCTTACAAAAGGGGGTTAGATCATGTCCGCTTAATTGCGTATAAAAAAAACTTTGAAAGACTTTTTTGTAATATAAGTAATTATCCTAACATGGTATTATATCATGTTCAGATAATTACTTATAAAAAACTTTGATCCCTAGAATCTCTGTTTGATCCCTCTGACAACCCCCCTTTCCCAGAGGGGTGCAGGGGGGATAAAACCCAGAGGCGCAGGGGGGATGAAAATCTTGTACCTGTATCCCTTACCCCTTAATCCTTTGTTGTGTAGCGTATTGTAATTTCCACATCTTCTAGTTTCTCCAGCATAGATTTCTGTAGAAACTTCACTTTTTTTCTTCTCAATCGCTTTCACAGCAGCGGGGAAAGACAGTACCCAAGTCGATTCTACTCCCGAATGTTCAAAAGGTAATAACCGTTCTTTCTTTTGCTTCATCTTACTTGTATTTGTCTCTACACTTGATAAGTAAATTTTGCTATGCATAGATACTTTGTACACTCTGACTATGTGAGAGGTATTTGTGAGAAATTTGAATTAATTCTGCGGCAATGGGATCAGTGTTTTCTAGCCCTTTGAACTTCACAGCTAGACTCCGAATCGCTCGTCCATTCTGCTCTGGGAAATATTCGTCGAACCAAGATTCCTCAATATGAGTTAGAGTACGTCCATGAGTCTTGAGGTTTGAAAGTGCATCTTCATCTTTCTGCTCTAGAGAGAAACTGTATGTTATCAGTCTAGCTTCGTCACTAACTGCAGTTTGTTGTATATGAGCTAACTCCATCTGTTGGAGATTGAGCATTAATTTATGACTAGATAATAAACCTCGATAATTTTCATCCCACTGAGGACGGATATATCGAGTCATATCTTGATTTTGTGTTTCTAATCGATGAGCTGGCTCGGCTAACAAACAGAAACTAACTGTCTGGTCAAACATAGCGCGATAGAGATCCAGAAAACTTTAGTATACCACTTATAGAAGTCTTTACTGGTGAATCGTGTCTGATTAAATTCCCACAACTTTAACTTGTTGTCTTTGTGTTTTTCTATCTGTGCTTTTACTGCATCTTCTATGAGCTTTTTATCCTCCTCGATTTTGATTTCTTTATCGATTTTATCCAAAGTTTTTTCTGCTTTGGCTATTTTCATAGAATTTTCAGCAACCCTACGAGCTGTAGCTACTATATTCTTGTATTCTTCAGTTATCTCTTTATTGCTCTCTATCCCCAATTGCAATATATCCTTACTACCTCCTACCATAGAACTATAATTTGCACCACCAAATACTAGTCCGAAAATATTAGGTGTAAGTTGAAGACCTGCTTCTCCTAATATAAGTGGTATCTTGGCAGATTGTTGGGTAAGGCGTGTAAGATGTAGAGTGTGTAGTAAGTAATCGTAAATTGAAGTTAGAACCAGATCCGCAATATAATAATTATGCTCAACTTGAATTTCCTTCCTTGCTAGTTGTTTAAGCTCAATACTCTTTTTAGCAATCTCAATTTTTTTGTCTTGAACTTCTAACATCCGATCAAACAACTCTTGCTCTAACCCAGCGTTTAAACTCCTGAAAGCCATTTCATAAGTATACAAGTATCGCATCAAGATTCTTGACCAATAAATCATATCTTTGACGTAACTCTTAGCCCGCCTGAACAAATCATCGAAAGTATAATTGAGAGTAGGCATTGTCCCTTGTTGGCTTTGACTGGGTGAAATACCCGCGATCGCTGCCTGTTGCAACTTCCTGGGGTCAATGGGAGCAGCTACTAGAGGTATATTCAGGGGAGTTCCGTCTATAGCTAGCCAATGACGGAGATTATACAATCGTTCCTCTAAGCGATCGTAGATATTTCCCATCTCATCATTGTAAGGAGGACGGAAGTTTTCAGCGGTTACTGCTCCTAGAGTAGGAGCACTCCAATCACCTTTAAATTCCCCTGTCAGACTTGCCACCACTTCTTGATCTTCTTTGAACAAAGCTTTCGCCTCAACATAATACATTTTGGCTTGACGCAGGGCTTCTCTAGTAGTCTTGCGATAGTAGTAATCTCCTTGCTCTATCAAGTTTTATGCATATTGGCGAACAGTAGCCAGGCGATAATCACGAGGGGTTTCGCGAGCAATAGCATCGGGAGCATTGACACTCATTGCACTAACTTGGACTCCGTCTGGGTAATTTGTCAAAGGTAAACTTCCCCAAACATTGTTTCTTTCAGTGGGATCATAAACGTGTTGTAACCATTTTCGTGCCAAATCAAATTTTTGCGATTTGGTATACTTGTCAGCGATCATTACAGGGATATAGTAGAAGATTTCCCAAGCATACATACCGTAAGGTCCCCAAAAATCCATTTTTGTTTGGGGATAGGGTTCAGATAGAGACTCCATAGTACTTCCTTCGCTAGACACGTATTCCTGGAGCTTTTCTAAATAGTGTTGAACTCCTTCTTCTGTGTATTCTTGATGAGCAAAACTAAATAATTCGTGGATAGAATAATCTCGTGAACATCCTTAACTATTTGCTGAATAGCAGTGGAGTATAAATTTGATGCGTTTGGGGATGTACTTTGTTTTTTCTGAGGAAAAAACAAGAAAAAACGCTGGTCAGCTAAACTAGCATTTGCCTCTGTTGAGTCTCTAATGTATAAATATACAGGATTTGGAGTTTCACTACCTAAACGAAATTCTTTAAAATCGTTGACTCTTGTAGACACGTGATCTTTACATTCTGTGTTCTTCTTTTGTTCAACAATTGTTTCTTGTTTAAATGTACGGGATACATAGCAATTCCTAGAATCTTTGTTCTTTGAAGTATAGATATTCAAATCGAAGGCAATCTGTGTTTTATTGTTTGGTAGTACATAAAAATACGGTAAAAGTATCTCTACACTTAATTCTTCTCCAATATTTTTTCCTTCATACTCAATTGGGATGCCATCACGGTAGATTTCCCATGTCTCATCTTCTGAATCATGAGTTGTATTAATCTTCACAATACTATCAAGAGTCTGTCCAAAACTGCCATTAGTATTTTGACGACAATATTTAGGTTGAAGACACTAAAGCTTTTCGTTTGTCTCAGAACGAGTTTCAAAAAGTTCAAACCAAAACATAATATATAGTCGTTCCCAGGCAAAACAAGGAGCTAGAGCATAAATATGTTGATGAGTAAACATTAAGTTAGCTTTTTTCCAGTCCCCCCATTCAAAAGCAGATATGCTTTTAGCTTCTAACTTCGTCATATCAACTTTCAGTCGGCGGTTGCTATAACTATTCTTCTCCCAAGCAGCCTTAGCTGTAAAACAGTACTCAATATAAGAGTTGTCTGGCGCTATGTAACGAGCAACGCCTTCTACCCACAACTCTGATAACTGTTGTAGTTTATTGAGGTATTCGACAACCGCCTGTTTTACAGTATCTTCATCTATAGCACCTTGTAGCAGAGTTTGCTCCAAAGCATCAAAAATTTCTGTTTTGTTCTGTCGAAGTTGCGGTTCCACATAACTAGAAGGATATAGTTCTAATTTCTCATTCGCTTCCCATACCCGATACTGTTTTGATATTTCCCAATCATCTTTTAGCTGGTTTAATGCTGTGTCATCTAAATTTGTTTCTTCAGCACCTAAAATCACACGGTTAATGTATGTGCGGTCCGTTTCTAGTAGGAACCTTTAGCAACTAAAGGTGTATAACTAGAGTCCAGTCCCTATAACCCATATAGGGCGGATAACTGGGTTAAGAATGTGGGTGAAGCTAGAAGGCTAGTCCTACCCGCTAAGGAAAG
>JAJEAQ010000787.1 GCA_022822685.1 Trichodesmium sp. jk18x7bins.61 | reverse complement strand
TCATGGAGCCGACATGAATAGTCAGCAACGGGCGACTTCGTTCATCTTTCCATCTCTCTCCCTCTTGCTCCTTACCATCTAATCCCCGGTGGTTTCGCCTACTTCCGGGACTTGCATTCGGAGTGTTTCATTACTTACTCCTGGAGTAGTCGGACTCATAGAGTCTTTTCCGTGAGGGTAGGGGGTGATACTCCCTAGGGGACTTGCTGTCCCGTTTCAAATGACCATTTGCCTCCAAGAGGAGGAGCTTTCATGTAGCTTTAGCTAAAGCTACATGTTTCGTGGCTCCATGAAACATGTCGGCGACAGGCTCAACAGGTCGCGCAACACCACTGATATTTCGGTACAGCCACCAATCACTAATTCTGCTCCTTGATTTTCTAACCATGTCATAGCATTGTCTAAAATTTGAATTGGATGCGGTGAAATATTGACCCCTGTGGCTTTAATTCCCCAAACAGGATTATCTATTGCATTCATAATATCATTTTGTAATTGTGAGTTTAACGGTGGCTCAATCACAGTTAACCCTAAATTAGTTAAACTACGATGATAAAGCTTCCCTTGCAATGTTCCAGTTGTTGCCAAAATACCAACTCGGCGACTTTGAGGGTAATGACTTTGAATAAATGCTGCTGTTACATTCATCAGATGAATCCAAGGAATCTGTAATTGAGATTGTACAGATTCGTAAAATCCATGAGCTGTATTACAGGGAATCACTAAAAAATCTGCTCCTGCCGCTTGTAGCATTTTTCCAGATTTGACCATACCAGAGGTGCAATCTGGCTCATTTCCTAGTAGGCTTTGAGTTCGATTGGGCAAGTCAGTAGCACTAATTAAAATCCAAACAGGATGAGTGCGATCGCCACTAGCACCTCGTTCCTTACTGAAGGCAATTAACCGACGTTCAAATTCAATGTGTGCTAGCGGTCCTCAGCCTCCGAGAATTCCCGGAATTGTTTGTTGTATAATTGCTTGTTTCATATTTTTAACGTAGTTCTTAGGGTAGGGGCACTGCTAAATAGAAAGATGAAGTGAACTAAGAAAGACTGTGAATCTGTTTAGCAAAGAGATGTTAAAGTATTCCCTCAGACTTTTAATACTAATTTTGAAAAAGAATGTCACAAAAAGTTTAGAGTCTATTCTGTGTAATAATTGCCAGAAATATAGCGTTTTTTGGACTCTGCCGGTACATTAGCAGTGCTGTATCTGGCTATCTATAGAAAAATATTTTGATTTGACTGGGAGTGTCTACTAAGCCTGAGCCTGTAACCAATAAATTCCTACTGACTACTGACTACTAAAGCAGTAGATTTTTGTACCTCACCAAGGCTGAGAACTACTATATATGTCAATTTCTTATCGTACCTATTCATGCTTGATTCATCTTTGAAATTACCAACGCCGATAATTACAGTGCTTAAAGTGTTACTTATACTATGTTCCCAGCCTAGTTTGACGAAGTGATAGTAATAACAGAGATACTGCTTGACTACCTTTGAAATGACAAATTCAACTCCCTTGGGGATAGCTTGAGAGAAGAGGTACTCATGCCAAAGTAGATAACAAAACGGTTTAAGTCTCTGACTATTGACTACTCTTGATCATGTTGAGAGTAGGCCTCCTGATTCCATAAATTTATTCTCTACTGTTATTAATCTAAGGGAGCTAACAAGTATATTACATCCTACCAGTAGCTCATCATTAAGTTCACCCAACTGGGTAATGTTAAAAAGTGTAGTTTATGCTGTGCTACTGAATGCTTCAAAAACCTGCGACTGAGGCCAGAGCCTAGAGGCAAAAGTACTGCTAGAATTCGGTACCATCTCCCCTAATATTTACATGGATTGCGCATTTTTTTCCCTCTAGAGGGTATGTGAACTAGACAACTCATTACTGTTTTTCGGAGAAAGAAGGAGAAATAATGAAACTTCTCAAAATTCCGATTATTTTACCTAAGTTGCCTAAGAAATATTCATTCAAGTCAATGGCGATCGTTTGACCTTCTAATTCCATAAATTTCCAGAGGCTACCTGTTGTAATGACTCCATAAATTTTGGGAATTTCGTTTCCTTTTTGCTGATTAAATAACTGAGCAGCAATCATTTCTGCCATGCATTGACCAAATCCTGTTTCTATATTATCATTTTTGGCCTCTACTAGAGTCATAATGGGAGCTTCTATAATTAACTGTTGGGGAGATTTGCTAATCATAAAATCGCAAAATCCGTTTAAACCTCTCTGGCCATCTACAGTAAATTCTTTCCCAGAAAACAAAGCAATTTGATTTGATAATTGTTTTCTTAATTCAATTAGTATGGGCATAACTATTAGTTCAGAGCGAGACTTTTCTGAGTTGATTGCCAAAGCTAATGGAATATTATAATCCAAAGTATCAGATAAAAATTGGCTATATTTTGATTCTGGAATCTTGGCAAATATCCCGATTTGTTCCGAGAGTAAAATCCCAAATTCTGATTGAATTTTTTCGATAGTAAATTGACTATAAGACATTTATAAATTAGTCTAATGATAATTAGAGACTGTTTGTCAAGTAAATATTAAGATAGCTAGAGTGTTAAATTATGGTTGGTTACGGCGGACAAGTAAAATTATTTATTTAAACCCCGCCGGGGCGGGCGGGGTTTACCTCGCGGGCGGGGTATTATGAGGAGAACTGGACTGAATGGCCCATCCTACGCCAGAATTTCATCTCAGTTTGACAAACAGTCTCTTAGTTGTTTTCGTAAAGCGTCATTAATTGCACTCCCAACCCCATTACGTTGAATAGGTAGCAACGGTTGGCCATGGTGGTCAATCATGTGGCAATGCCCGCCATGTACACCCATTATGCAACAGGTAAAAAAGACCATTAATGATTTCTCTTAGAGCGACACTACGAGTTCTACCCCCTGGTAATTATAATGGGAGCAGAGGTCTTAAAATTTCCCACTGTTCATTAGTAACATCACTGGGGTAAGCAGCTCTAGTCATGGATTTTTAATTAATTTTCCAACTATTCTATCGAGATCGAAAAAGAGCGATCGCTCTTTCTTACAAAACTTTACAAACACCCTCTAAGTCTGTGAGGGTGTAGTTTACAGTATTTTATTGTGCTAGAGTTGGATAGATATTGAGCAGCAAAATACCCACAATTGTCGAAATTAAGACAAATATTAAAATTCCTTTTTTAAGCACAATTATCATCTAAAAAGAATAGGTTTGGCAGGTTGGGGGAACTCTAAAATAGCCGATTCTTTATGGAATACTGCCTGGGGAAAAGCAGGCGATCGCTTAACTCAAACTATCAATAAAAACGATCTAGAAAAAGCAATTAAAGCAGGAAAAAAAGCTGTCAAGGAACGGAAAAAAAC
>JAJEAQ010000449.1 GCA_022822685.1 Trichodesmium sp. jk18x7bins.61 | reverse complement strand
CATTCTAGTCGTCCTCTCACTGCTGAAGATGAGAACGAACGGGATACTCGTTTTAATGGTCTTAAGCAGGAGTGTGGTTTGCATTTGCCTCAAACAGATGGGCAAGCTCAAAGTTTAGATTCCTGTTCATTGTAATTTAGCCAAAAATTACTGCTTTGAGCTAGGAGAAGTAAATGCAGTTCAAACGAAATAGCGATTCTCGCTATTTCAAGGCTCTAGCCATAGGGAAGCAAAAAAGTAATTTTCTGATGCTTATTACTATGAAGCTAGAGTCTTTCTTTAGTTCAAAGCCTCAGCATGTTAATGTGTACACTCCCTACTCTCCTTTTGCCTCTCCTTCTCCACGAGGATCTGCTGCTGCTTCCAACACCCCACTCTCTGTCACTACAATTGCATTTGCATTTCCCCAACCATCCCTCATTTCAACATTATGTCCCCGTCGCTGCAACTCATTCACAGTTGCTTCACTAAACCCGCCTGTTTCCAAAATCAATTTATCTGGCAACCATTGATGATGAAAACGTGGAGCAGACACAGCTTGGGCAGCATCCATTTTATACTCCAACACATTCAGCACTACCTGTAACACTGTAGTTATAATTGTACTACCTCCTGGAGAACCTGTCGCCATAATTAACTGACCATCCTGTGTCACAATAGTAGGAGTCATACTTGACAAAGGAGTTTTTTTCGGAGCGATCGCATTCGCTTCACCTCCCACCAAACCATACAAGTTTGCAACTCCAGGAGCAGCAGCAAAGTCATCCATCTCATTATTTAACAATATTCCCGTGCCAGCAGTTACCACTCCAGCACCAAAACTACCATTGATTGTATATGTCATACTAATAACCAGGCGCTCTTCATCCACTACAGTCAAATGAGTCGTATTTGGAGATTCCCAAATATAATTCCTCAAAGTTTCTGGTGCTGCTGGTTGCACTTCAGTCACAGGTTTAGCTTGCTCAAGATTAATTTCCTGACGTACTTGTTGGGCGTAACTACGACTTGTTAATTCTTGAACAGGCACTTGCACAAAATCCGGATCTCCTAAATATTTGGAGCGATCAGCATAAGCTACTCCCATTGCTTCAGTCAGTAAATGAATAGTATCAGGATTTTGCCTACCCCACTGTGGCAAATTTGTCTCCCCTATAATATTCAATATTTGCAATAGATGTACTCCCCCAGAAGATGGTGGTGGCATGGCACAAACTCTAGCTTGCCTAAATTCCCCACAAACAGGTTGACGCCAAATAGGTGTATAATCTTTTAAATCTTCTAAGGTAATTAAACCTCCATTAGCAGCCATATCAGTCGCGATCGCTTCCCCAATCTTACCCGTATAAAAGCTTTGTGGATTTTCTGCAATGGTTTCTAAGGTTTGGGCTTTATCTGTTTGAATCAATAAATCTCCTGGTTGATATGGTTGCCCATTTTTAGTAAAAGCTGCTTTTGCTGCCGGATTTTTGTTAATTACCTCTAAGCGTCTTTCCAGCCTACTAACAAAGCGATCGCTCACCTCAAACCCATCACGAGCATAACCAATAGCTGATTGTAGTAATTCTGACCAGGGTAACTTTCCATAATCTTTATGAACAGTATACAAGCCTGCAACAGTTCCAGGCACTCCTACTGCTAAATGTCCGTCTAAACTTGCCCTTTGATCTACTTCTCCCTCTTGGTTAAGGTACATATCTCGGGTTGCTGCCTTGGGTGATCTTTCCCGAAAATCTAGAGCTTGAATTTTATACTCTTTCTGAGTTTCGGAATTTTCTGGAGGAGTTCCCATTAGCAAAAAACCTCCACCACCAATACCAGCGGAAAAAGGCTCTACTACTGAAATAGCAAAGGCAGTAGCTACTGCTGCATCGACTGCGTTTCCCCCTTTTTGTAGTATTAACTGCCCAGCTTCACTAGCTAGGGGATGAGCTGAGACTACCATACCTTGCTGACTACGTTCTAACTTGGCCAGGGGTACAGATTTTGGAGAATTAGGAATGCACCCTAATAGTGATAAAAAAAACGGGTAGATAAGTATGATGATTTGGCTTTTGAGCTGAGGAAATCGAATCTGAGGCACTTAGCAACTATAGAGATTAACTATCTTATTCAATTTATCAGCTAACAGCCTTCAGAGTCAATAGTTAGTAGCCAGGAAATCTAATCAAGAAAAATCCTCTGACTGTTTCTGGTTGATGAGTCTCATACCAATGTCATTTAGTTTGGCGCTGACAAATCTAGCTCAGTAGTAGTCGGAGAATCATGCCCCCGTGGATCGGTATTCAACCTACGTGACCAATACTATAAACTTGGTGTATGGCATTAGAGTCCCATTATTTTTTGAATTTGGTATAAGTCTATAAAAATTTTTACCGCCTTTCATCCCCAGCTAAACGGTTTGGTTAGGTGGGGACTTCCGTTGAGAGGATAAAAAAATCATACTAATTTAGATTTTTGTCTTCAAGTTTGGCTCTGTTAAACATAAAATGATTATTAAAGTGTATTTGAAGTACAACAAATTTTATATATCACTAAATCTTTTAATTGTCAATTTATATAGTTGAAAATTATGGAATGGCAAGAAAATTATGGTAATTGGGTATTAATACCTTCTCACCCTAAAGCAGTTATACATTTTTTGGGAGGAGCGTTTGTTGCAACTGCACCTCATGTTACTTATCGGTGGTTATTGGAGATGCTAGCAAATCAAGGATATGCAGTAGTAGCAACTCCTTTTGTCAATACTTTAGATCATCTGGGAATGGCTAAAAATGTTCTTAGCAGTTTTGATAGCTGTCTCAATCATTTGTATGCCAGTAGGATACTACGGAAAAGAAGTCTACCCATATATGGTATTGGACATAGTATGGGATGTAAATTACATTTGCTTATGGGCAGTTCATTCTCTATCAACAGGGCTGGCAATATTCTGATATCCTTCAACAATTTTGCAGCTCGTGATGCCATACCCCTGGTGGAGCAGATATCCTCAATGGTAAAAGTAGAGTTTACCCCTTCCCCACAAATGACAAACCGCCTCATTCAAAAGCGTTATCAAATTCGGCGGAATTTATTGATAAAATTTAATGATGATGATATGGATCAAACTCTTCGCTTAAGTGATTTGTTGCGACTGCGCTTTCCCAGTATGGTGACAGTTCAGAGATTAAATGGAAACCATTTGACACCTTTGGGTCAAGATTTCAGTTGGCCTACAGGAAAAGCATATACCTCTGTAGACGCGATCGGTCAATGGGTAAAACAAGAAGTTTATCGGGACTTAAATCAACTTAAACACGAAATACTACTTTGGCTGAATCCATTAGCAAAAATATCTTAATTTTTGTTATTTTCATCGTTATTTTTCTAGCTGACAAATATAGCATTACTTTTTCAAAATGGTATTAGCTAGATGCCGGAAATTGGGCAAGCACCTCATAAAGGTTTCGCCAAAGGGAACATCTCAAGATTGTTGGGATTGCCTCAATAGAGTATCTAAGAGTTGATCAGAACGTTGAGCCTGTCGCGCGACATGAATGGCATTCTTGTGACAAATGTGGTCAAGAGCTAGACGCTCAAAACCCCGCCCTTCAGGACGAGGTCTTATAACTGTGTACTCCTAATTCAAAAAATAGGATTTTTATCTAAACAGGGGGAGGGCATAACCTGGTGTCAAAACCGCAAAGAAATAGGGTATTTCAGATTATTTGACAAAACTCAACATAAATGGGTTTGATCGTGCCTACCTACTTATAAGTAATTAATTATAAATTATTAGTCATACCAAATCCGGTTATTGTAGGGTAGTTATCTCCTATCCCCAAATCCTCTCTAGGCAGAGCTTTGACGTTATTAAATACCTCCTTACTAAAGCGGATTTGGTATCATTTGGTAACGGCTTGAAATTGCTGAAAAGAAATAATTGTCCCATACTTAACTGATAACTGATGACTAATAACTGATAGTGGGAGTCACCGAAGCCAATGTTGAAATAGTTAACGGATGACTGATCAATGAGGGAATTAGGGATGTGCTTTCTATGTTGCTCCAGGCTTCATCTTGGCGATCGCCAACATCACTATTAAAAAAAATCGGTCAAAAGCTAGCTTGATTGATAATTTAGGCCTCAAAACCACAAAAGTCATTTTTTTTGTTGAGGATATGGCCAATAACCTTTGGTAATTAACAAACAGTTACGATTGTCAGATGTACGGGTATAAGAAATATGGTCTGCTATAGCATACATGAGTTTTACCCCTCGCCCACCAGGAGCAAAAATATCTGTTTGAGGTGGTTGCTGTTTTAACCATTCTTCCAAGTCAAAAGGCGGACCATAATCCCAAATTCTAATTTCTAGGTGGTCAGTAAACATCGTAATTTCAATGTCTATCAGCGTGTCTCTAGATAAACCTCTATGAGCATGGCGAGCTG
>JAJEAQ010000419.1 GCA_022822685.1 Trichodesmium sp. jk18x7bins.61 | reverse complement strand
CATTAAAGATTGATAATTAGAAAAACCTAACACTGGAGCAAGTATTTCTAAATCTGACAAAATATCTTCAGGTATTTGTAAAGTCACTGTTATTGTGGGGGGATTTTTATTAAGTCGCTGTTTTCAAGTTTCAGGTTTCATAAAATTTACGTTCCTCCCTAGTTGCTTCTATAGCAGAAATAATCCTAATTAAACCATTGTCGCGTTCAATATAAACTACATAAAGTAAATGCCATTTTCGCTCCATATCAATCCCTGCTTCCTGCATTTCATTCTCCCTACTGGCATCTACAACTACCAAAAAAGGATAGACATAATTGTAGTTAAGTATATTAGTGTTTAAGTAAGCAGAGAAAATTATTTGTCTATTTCTAACCGGCTATCTTTCTTTTGCCTCTTGCCTCTTGCCCACCTTCCCTGAATGTCAAATTAATTCTGTCCAGGAACTTAATCTAACTGATGGGCGATCACTCGAAATAAAGCTACTGTTTCAACATCATCAATACTTCTATAAATATTAACACCAGAACCTGTTTTGACTCATACAAAATTCTTTTCAGGATTAACATATATGTATTGCCCTCAAGCCCCAGTTGCGCAATAATCACCTTTCAGGCAGATATTTAGTAATAGGGTCATCTATGCTTTCAATATAATTTTCATGTAAAGCCAGACTTATCAAAGCAGAAATAAAAGCTTTGGCCACTGACCAAGATGTATTTTTATCAGATTTTGTATAACCTTGAAAATATTTTTCAGAAAAAATCACATCATTTTTGATAATCAAAAACCCATAGTTCTTAAACGTTGCAAAAAATCTGACATTTTCCTAGTTTCACCATGGAACTGATAAGAGACATTTAGGTCGCGCAAATCTTCCTGAAATTGATAGGGTTGAGCAGAACGATGGATGATGTTACTAGGAAAAACACGATTCATATTCCGAAAATTTATTACCCTTCTATCATCATCAAACCAAGTCAACTTTTGCTCCAAATAAAATCGCCAAATCATCAAAACAATACCAATTAGAAGTAAAAAAAACAATCAGGAGCAAGTTGAGATAAATTCGGTTCATTATATAGATGGTAGATAACGATCGTTGTTCATATCATCATTTTTACCCCCCCCTAGCCCACCCTTTCAAAGAAGAGGGAAAAGAAGAGGGAGAGATAGTTAATATCAATTTAAAAATATATTGCTACAGAGTTTATTTTGGGAGGATTTGGGAGTTAAGAATTGGGAGTTTGAGGAGGGTATTTTATTATAACTATCTTTTTTTTGAATTTGCTATAATAGCTGATTTATAAAGCAAATATTAAGAGGCTGAGTTCCTTGTCATACAAAGGTTTTAGGATTTATAGGTAAGTATAGTCTAAATTCATGAAAGCTTTGTCAGTTCTGGGTTTCAGCTCAGTTTATGAATCAGATCTAAGGAGAAACGGTATAAAAACCTTTTAGGTGGTGGTGCATAGTAATGGCAAAGGTTAGGGATGAGATAATTTTTTGTACGACCAATTCTCAAAAAAACTCAAGGATATTTGGAGGAATCGAGATTTAGGTGAATACCAAGTTTTACTCCTAACCATTGTTATGCAGGACTACCTCTTTTGTATGTGTAGGTGGGGTTGGGGAAGCGAATATTTTCTGAGGTTTTGTTGGGTTCATACTGGGAATCCGCTGGGCTAAAACTTCGTCTACCCAATCTATAATTATCTTGAACAGCTTTTAATACTAAATTTAAAACAAATAATTAAGTAGGTGAGCGTTAAAAAATCAAGCTATGTAACAAAATGTCAAACTAGCCCACAGCTTAAGAGCCCGCCCTTAAGCTGTGGGGTTTAAGAAATACCTGATTTCAGAATCTTTTACAAAACTAAACATACATCGTTTTTATCGTGCCTACCTACTTATAGTTTTGTTGAGTTCGACTTCCTTCTACCCAACCTACAATTCTTGTTAGATATTCTTCGTGTTTTGATTTCTACTCTTGTGTTCTTTGCTATAACTAAAATAAAAAATTTCCTAGGAGAAAAAAATGGTTAATGCTGCCCTTATAACTCCACCTGAAAAAAGAATTGTTTTCTCTGATCTGAATTGGCAAAAATATCAAAAAATTATCGAGGCTTTAGGAGAAAATCGCACTGCCAGAATTATATATGACCAAGGAGTATTAGAAATTACTATGCCTCTAGAAGAACATGAATTTGCTAGAGAAATAATTGGGTTATTTATCAGAATTTTAGTTTTTGAATTTGGGCTAAAAATCAAAACTTTAGGTTCGACAACTTTGAATTATCCAGAATTAGATAGGGGCGCGGAACCAGATAATTGTTATTACATTCAGAATCAATCAAAAGTAGCAGGTAAAAAATTAGATTTAACTCAAGATCCACCACCTGATTTAGTAGTAGAAGTTGATATTACTCATACCGATATTAATAAACTTAATCTCTATGCCACCATGGAAATACCAGAATTTTGGCGCTATGACGGAGAAGTTTTACGGATCTATAAACTGCAAAATCAACAATATATTGAAGTTGAAAATAGCCCCACATTTCCTCAAATTGAAAAAGCTAACTTTTATGAGTTTATCACACAATCAAAATTTGACGAAGTAGAAGCAGAGAAAAAATTAAGAGCTGATTTAAAAGCATTGTAAAATTTAAAAGAGAACTAAATAGATGAGCAAGATGAACAGTACTGAAGATACAAAAAAAATCAATCAAAAAATTCAGAAAGTAGGTGTAATTGGTGGCGGTCAACTAGCATGGATGATGGCGGATGCTGCGGAAAAATTAGGAGTAGATTTAATCATTCAAACTCCCTATAAAAATGACCCGGCGGTATCCATAGCAAAAGATATTATTTGGGCAGAAATTGATGATGCTCAGGCAACTGCTGAATTAGCTAGTCGTTGTGATGTAATTACTTTTGAAAATGAATTTATTAATCTAGATGAGCTGTTACCTCTGAGGGAACAAAATGTAATTTTTCGTCCTAGTTTATCTGCGTTGAAACCTTTATTAGATAAGTATGAACAGTTATGTTATTTGCAAGATTTAGGTTTGCCTGTTCCGAAATTTTGGCAGTGGGGAACAGAAATTGAGAGTTTAAATTTTCCTCTAGTCTTGAAAGCTCGTCGTCATGGTTATGATGGTCAAGGTACTTTTATTGTTAAAGATATTGATAGTTTAAAGTCTCAAGGAAATTCCGAAATTTTTATACAGGAATTTATTCCTTTTGAGCGGGAAGTTGCAGTTATTGCGGCTAGATCTGTGACTGGTGAAATTAAGGTTTATCCTGTGGTGGAAACTCAACAAGAAAATCAGGTTTGTCGGCGGGTTTTTGTGCCTGATGAAAATAGGGAATTGACACGAGAAATTGAAGCGATCGCCCAGACTCTCCTCCACAGCTTACAAGTAGTAGGAGTATTTGGTATTGAATTATTTATTACAAAAAATAGTAAAGTTTTAATTAATGAAATTGCTCCGAGAACTCATAATTCTGGTCATTACACTTTGGATGCTTGTGAAACTTCTCAGTTTGAACAACATTTGCGGGCAGTTTGTGGTTTGCCCCTGGGTAGTACGGCCCTCAAGTCTCAGGGGGCAGTGATGGTCAATTTGTTGGGTTATGAATTTACGGAAAATCACTACTTGACAAAACGACAACAGTTAGCCCAGATTCCAAATGCTTCAGTTTGGTGGTATGGAAAAACAGAATCTCGCCCAGGGCGAAAGCTTGGTCATGTAACGGTTTTGGTAGAGGGGTATCAGGAAGATGAAGCGATCGCTCACCACATTGAAAATATCTGGCAAAAATAAAAATGCTCTCAAAAGTCATACATTCAAGAGTGAACTTTCGAGGCCAGAGGCCCAAGCTAGACTAGAATGGAGTCCCTTGTCCCTCGCGCTTATTTTTAACATTAGTGGACTGCTCTGGTGGCGAGTTGTAGAGGCACAGCGGCTGCCCTTGGGCATCTCCTACCATACCTCTAATAATTATTTCCAGGAACTTCCGAATGCCGTAATGGAGTATCACAGAGCGATGGCTGATATCCAGTCTGGATAATTACATAATCAGGAGTTACGCCAAAGCACTATATATAGTAATTTAAAACTATCGTGCAACACTATATATATAATTTACTATCCCAAAATGCGTAAGTCCTGATAATGTTGGGTTTCATTCTTCAACCAAACCTACACAAAACTACACAAAACTGGAAGCACACCGAGGAAAGCGTCAGACGCCTCGCAGAGATAGCAATCTGAAGCGTCTTTCATGTCGGCGATAGGCTCAACCCACCGAGGAACTCAGGTTCGGTAGGAATCTGGGCGCCTTTAGGCTGGAGAGGATGTCAAAGAAAGAAAATAATTGCTATAATGATCGCTAGGTTCTACTGCGACGTTGGTGACTGCCAAAAATGTTTTTTTGACCTACAAATCAAAAAACATGGGAGTCTAGATGTTTGAGTGGCAGTATACCGAGCTTGTACTCGGAAACTTAAAGCTCGATCCGAGATACCCACCTGGTGTGATCCAGGTCAAAAGCTGAGGTAAGACGGCGTTGCGGTGAACTCTTTTTTTATTGGGAACAAAGTCAGAAAAAAGAAGAAGTAAACAACCAAGTCAATTTTTTGGCTTCTGATAAACAGACTTAAATAATTGTTGCCGTTTTTTATGGTCCACAATAGGGGCGGGATAACCTACAGCTATTCGCTCATCCATAGGAATATTTCCAGTAACCAAATATTCCGTATCTACACTACGCAACTCTGATACCCACCCCCGAATATATTCTGCTTCTGGATCATACTTTTGTGCCTGAGATGCTGGATTAAATATTCTCAAAGGTTTGGCATCCATTCCACTTGATACACTCCACTGCCAACCACCATTATTAGCAGATAAGTCACCATCTATTAATTTCTGCATAAAATATTTTTCGCCCCACTGCCAGTTAATCATCAAATCTTTTGTCAGAAAGCTGGCCACTATCATTCGGGAACGATTGTGCATCCAACCTGTCTCATTTAACTGGCGCATGGCAGCATCAACAATCGGATAACCTGTTTTACCTTCACACCAAGCTTGAAAATACTCTTGATTATTCTCCCAAGGAAAATTTTTCCCAGTTTCGCGGTAGGGACCTTTTTCGAGTTCAGGATAATGGTACATAACATATTGATAAAATTCACGCCATGCTAATTCTTTTCGCCAAGTTTCAATACTTTCAAATGCTTCATTGCTAGAACAATTTTCCACTAATTCTTGAGTTTTAGCCCAAACTGTGCGGATACCAATTGCACCAAATTTGAGGGCAGGGCTGAGTTGAGATGTACCATCAACACTGGGAAAGTTACGTTGTTCTTGGTATGAGTAGATGGGATAATGGCAAAACTCTTTTAATTTTTCTAATGCCATAGTTTCTCCAGGCTCAAGAATGAGTGGATTTTCCCAATTAAATCCTAATTCTTGAGCTGTCGGTAATTCGATAACTCCAAATTGTTTAATTTGTTCTAATTTTTCTGCCGTTAAGCCTTTGAGTCGGGGAGTATTGACTGGGTGAGATTTTTTCTTGCTAATCCAAGTTTTCCAGAATGGGGTATAGACACTATAAGCTTTGCTAGTAGTAGTAAAAATCTCTTCTGGGCAATGAAGTAATTGATCCCAGGAAGTTCTTACTTGAATATTTGCTGTTTCTAAGATTTCCCGAACTTGGCGATCGCGTTCCCTACTATAAGGTTCAACATCTAGGTTCCAACATACTACTTTTACCTCCAGAAAAGTTGCTAATTTTGGTATAGCTTCAGTCGGCTTTCCCGAAAGTATTAATAGTTGACTTCCTACTTCTTGATAGCCTTTTTGTAGATGTTGTAAACAACCAATCATATAAGTTATTCTTGCAGGGGCAATGTCATCCCGTTTGAGAATATTTTGGTCAAGACAAAATACACCTACTACTTTTTCACTTTGTTGATTTGCTTGTGTGAGTCCAATATTATCTGAAATGCGTAAATCGCGCCGATGCCAAAATAGAATTAAATCAGACATTTTTTGAAAGTTTATCAATGTGTCTGTTGTTGGTTGGAGTTTTGTAGATGCACAGAGTGCGACAAAAGTATCCCCATAATCTTCCCCCTTTTTCCTTATTTTAAAAATGGTTTAGCCAGGAATAAACTACAGATTGATTTAGCATCTATAAATTCTCCATCTAAGATAGCTGTTTCTAATTCTTGATATGTCATTAAAACTGTTTCCATATCTTCATCAATATCTTGTGCAGGTGGAGTTTCTAACTTTTCTAAATCTGCTGCTAAAAAAGCATAAATAAATTCATCTGAGTATCCAGGGGCGAGAGGAAATTCTCCTAACTTTTGCCATTTATGAGCCCGATAACCCGCTTCTTCTTCTATTTCTCGTTTCACAGTATCAGCAGGATTTTCATTTTCTTCGATTGTACCTGCTGGAAATTCTAAAATCCTACCTTGAACAGCAAATCGATATTGTTTTACCAGGACTAATTTTCCATCTGAAGTAACAGGAATACATAAAGCACCTCCAGGATGGCGAATACATTCCCAGTCCCCTTCAACTCCATTGGGGAGACGGAGATGGTTAACATCAAACTTAAATTTTCTGCCTTGGTATAGTAGACGTTGTTTAATAATTACTGGTGGTTCTTGATTTTGCATAAAACATAAAAAACTAGGTCATAATCATAATACCAATTTTATCTAGTATCGCTGCACAGAAGTTAAAAGCGCGAAGCGTAATGAATTTTGTGCCAGAATCTCCCAGAAAACAGGCAGAAACTATCGCTTACCTAGGGAATCTGAATGGGAATATGTCTGTCGCGCAAATACAACTATACCATTTTTTTTGATGAAACAATTACAGCTAATCTAGCTAATTATCATAGAAACTATACTTACGCAGAAGCTCTGGTAGGAATATGGCGTCGTCAAACCACAACAGTTGGTAGTTTTCCTAGTAATGCTTTTGGTTTATATGATCTACATGGAAATCTTTGGGAGTGGTGCGCTGACAGTTGGCATGATGATTATAATTTAACACCATCAGATGGTAGAATTTGGACATCTGAGTCAAATAATTCATATAAAGTTTTAATAGGAGGCTCTGGCAATGCAGGTGCGAGGCGTTGTCGCAGCGCCTCTCGTTATGCCTTAATTCCTGACAGTCAGGACAATTTTTTAGGGTTTCGGGTGATTTTTCCTAACGATTAATAAAAATGATGAGAGAATTACCTAATGATAAAACAAATCTAGTTAACAAGATAGTTTTAGACATAATTGGTGGTGCTGTTTAGGGTATTTTGCTTTTGGCTGTTTTGACTGGTTTATTTATAGGAATTAATCAAAATTTAGCCACTATTGTCAGTTCACTATTCATGGGTATTTTGTGGTGTACTATCATTAGTTCGATTTGGAAATCACTGATGGCTAGACAAGATGAGTCTAACAAAAATTATTTGCTAGTTGGAATTATTGGTGTTTTTTCCTGGGTGCTGCGATAGGGGAGTTTATGTTAGCAATATTGAATCGGGATGCTAATTTTGCTAGGGCATATATATCAGGAGTACTTCTAGGAGCAAGTTTCGGTTGGTTTTGGAATTTATTTAAACCTCCAATGTTTTTAGGAGGTGTGAGAATTTGGGGCAAGTCTGAAGCAATTTTAGATGCAATTTGGTGGGCATTTTTCGGCACAATTGTAGGTATACTGGCTACAGTTTGCTTGATTTTTGGGAATCAGGTAAATATTGATATTAGTTCTAGTAATTTGCCTCAATTGTTAATAGTTGTTGTTGTATTTGGTGGTGGTAATGGTGCTATTGGTGGAATAATATTGGGAATTTTATTAGGTGGATTGATTATGACTCCTCCTTTGTCTTTTGCATTGGAATTAATGGATAGTAGAAGTGTAATCGTTGAAGCAATTTGGGGATGTTTTTTTTGATGGCGATCGCTAGGGTTATTATTGGAGCTATTTTGTCTGTAATTATGACTGATGATTTTTTTCAATTTAGTTAGGGATTAGCAGTCAAGTTATTTTGTCTAGAGGAGTCATAGCTGGTGCTAGTATTAGCTCAATTTGGAGTAATTTTGGTCGATGGTAATATCAATTTTCTCCCTTGGCAGCACAGCCAAAATACTCAAAGCCTTACTAAAAAAATATTTTTACCTTTTAACTTTTACTTTTGAGTGACAAGGGAGGCGATCACTTGGGTTACTATTGGAGCTATTTTATCTGTAATTATGACTGATGATTTTTTTCAATTTAGTTAGGGATTAGAGACTGTTTGTAAAGTAAATATTAAGATAGCTAGAGTGTTGAGTTATGGTGGGTTACGGCGGACAACTAAAATTCTGGTGATTATGAAGAAATATCGACCCCTAACTCATCCTACGCAAGAATTTAATCTCAGTTTGACAAATAGTTTCTAATTAACCAGTAACAAAACACTCAAAGTCCTATTAAAAGTACTTTTGTATGAGTGCCTTTTAACTTGTCAGAGAGTGAAGAGAAATGAGGTTTTTCGCTTTACTTTTGATTTCTCAATTTAGGATTAACAAACTCATTCAATCCTTCACCTAATAAAGATAAGCCCACAACCATTAGAGTTAAAGCACAACCAGGAAAAAAAGCAGTCCACCAAATACCTGTTGGTAAGGCATCTAAAGCTAACCTTAAATCATTTCCCCATTCAGCAGTTTCTGGAGGTAATCCTAAGCCTAAAA
This sequence comes from Trichodesmium sp. jk18x7bins.61, assembly GCA_022822685.1. Taxonomy (GTDB): domain Bacteria; phylum Cyanobacteriota; class Cyanobacteriia; order Cyanobacteriales; family Microcoleaceae; genus JAJEAQ01. The sequence goes on along the minus strand of JAJEAQ010000419.1, from coordinate 1,047 downwards.
ATCCTAGCCCTCCTAATACTAAAACTGCATCTGCAGCATTAAGAGCAAGCAACACAGGTACACTTTGAATCACATTAAGAAATAAATAACGAGTTAAGACTGTCCAAGTATTAGCACCCATTGCTCTGGCTGCCTCAATAAATAATTCAGTTTTAACGCTAACCGTATGGTTACGAACTACTCGATAATACTGGGGAATGTAAGCAATACTCAGAGCGATCGCTGCATTTAATATTCCTCTACCCACAACAAAAGCTAAAGTAATTGAAAGTAATAACCCAGGCAAAGTATAAACAGTATCCATAAAAAATATTAAAATTTTATCAATCCTACCTCCTAGATAACCACTGATCATTCCCAATGGAACACCAAGAATCAAACTTAATGCTGTGGCTAAAATTACTACTTTCAAAGCTACTTGTACCCCAAATAAAGTGCGGGAAAAAACATCGTAACCTTGACGATTTGTGCCAAACCAATGTTCAAAAGAAGGTGATTGATGAATCGGATTACTAAGAAATTCTGTGGGGGTTTGAAGTAAGCGTAAATTTTCTAAAAATGGTGATAAAATGGCAATTAAAATCAATAAAACTGTAATTGTTAAACCTACCCACATCATCTGCATTGAAATAGTGGATTTACTAGATAGGTTGAAAAATTTGATTGGTGAAAATCTACTTGTCATAATCTGGATCTATTACTATCAAGTTTTTTAGTAGGAGTTATATCGTTTCACGGAAGTCATATGCAACTTCATTTCACTTTGGTATCATGACATTACTAATAAGTTTAAGCTACAACAAAAATAAATGTTATACCAATTTCAGAAAACATTGCTACAATCCTCTCCTCTGCTGGTTGGGATCTATAGATTAACACTGTAATTACCTTTTTTAAATTTGGTATTAAACATTAAACAAAGTTAAGAATAACTAAAAAAATGATGACAAAATCTAAATTTATCGCACCAACTCTCCTGGTAGCTACCACTGGCTTTGTTGGGTTACGCTATCCCTAACCTAACCTACAGGAGAATCTATTTCCAGT
>JAJEAQ010000081.1 GCA_022822685.1 Trichodesmium sp. jk18x7bins.61 | reverse complement strand
ATTAGATGCAGCTTGATTTGAAGTATCTGGACTAGCGTTAGAAGTTACTGGAGGAGTAGTTGTATTGACACAGGAATTCATAGCAATTAAACTAGCAACGATTCCAGACAATGATAGAAAGCGAAAGTGACTCATCATATTAGTTCAGTACAATTTTTGGTTAATTTTAAGACAATTTAGCATTGTAATGTCTATCAAAAATATTGACAATTTTTGATACAAGTGATGATTATACCATCTAGTTTCTAACCATAATAGTGATTAAGTCAAAAATCAAAAGCATTAGCAAGCAAAGTTTATAGTCTGAAACAGTAGTCAGTAGTCAGTAAAAGTATGTCAGAATTCGATTTTTGGGTAGTAGAAACATCTCGCACCCTGACGTGAGGGAGACTCTTACATTCTCCACCTTTGAGCGAGGCGCTCAAGCTATTAACTCCCTATGATCGAAGCAAGAGTTAAGAGGCAAAAGTTAGGCAAGAATAGGGTTTGAATCCCTCGCTATATTTTTTTAATGACTGGTGTGCATTTCAGCATCTAGCCAGATGGAAGGTGGTAGGTAAAATCCCCCTCACCATAACTCTCTTGTGTCACTTTGGGAAAACCATGATGATTTCTAAGTTCTAGAACTCTATATATTAAAGAGCGATCGCCCAATTATTTGCTATTCGCGAAATCAAAATTTTTGTCCAATTGCTGTTGTTACCAGGCAATCCTACTTGAAGCGTTCCCACCTTTCCGAGAGTGACAAAAGAGAAATAAGCCGCCCCTGTTGCCTTTTGCCTTGAACAAAATTAATTAGACAGCCCAGTACTCAGAAAAAATGCCCCCCCTGGAGATTGTTAATTTTTGTAAAAAATTGTTTGCTAGAAAACAGGGATGTTTTTACAAAGCAGGCCAACAGAAATAGATGGTTTAGATTTTAGGAAAATGGTGACTGGTGTTGATGATTTTCGATCAAGCTTGTCAATCAAGATGCTCAATCTAAAAATCTGCTGGCTTTGAGCATCCTAGCTTTGCAGAAGTAAAAGTAATGGAAATCAGGATGAGGAAACAGCTTTTAATTTTATTGACCTTAGCACTTCTAACCCCTACTATTCTACTTGGTAGTTATCAAACCCAAAACCCTCAAGCTGAAAATAACCAAGCCCAGACTAATGACAAGAGTCTAGGCACTCTCAAACTCCGTGCCAACGGAGAAGACTTTGTGAGGAAAAGCTTCTTGAGTAAAGATGGATGGAAGATAACATTTGACCAACTCTACGTCAATCTAGCTGAAGTAACTGCCTACCAAACAAACCCACCCTACAATGCTGAAACAGGTGGGCAACCAGAAGCAAGAGAAAAAATCATTCTGGCTCAAACTAAAACAGTAGACTTAGCAGAGGGTGATGAAACAGCAGAAGCTATTTTGGTCAGTCAAATATCTGCACCTCCTGGTCACTACAATGCCCTCTCTTGGAAAATGCTCAAAGCAACCGAAGGTCCTGCTCAAGGTTACTCTTTGTTAATGAATGGTACAGCAACTAAAGATGGTCAGACCATACCCTTTACTTTAAAAATCGACCAAGAATTAGAATTTACCTGTGGAGATTTTGTCGGAGAGCAACGCAAAGGTATTCTCCGAGCTGGAGATAGTGCAGAGTTAGAAGCCACCTTCCACTTTGACCATCTCTTTGGGGATGGTAGTGCCCCACTAGGTGACGAGATTAATACGGGAGCATTGGGCTTTGCTCCTCTGGCAGCGATCGCCACAGCAGAAAAAGTTGAGGCAGATATGGCAGCACTAAAAAGCAAACTTTCCCCCACTGACTACCAAAAATTTATGGCAATTTTGCCCAGTTTAGGTCATGTAGGCGAAGGCCATTGTCATGAATCCCTAATGTAGCTAGTTTAATTGATTGTTTCTTTATTGTCTTTTATTTTAATTTCAGTTTTGTCAGAGTTCTAATCAATAGAGAAATTTTAATAATTCAGGATTTTATGTAAAAAAAATCCCATTTTAGCATAAGTAATGTCAAGATTACTGAGGTAAAAACTAACAGGAGCTGAGGCTATGAAATGGCAATTAATTATTCCCCTAATCTTTTTATATTCACTGAATCTACAAACAAATGCGATCGCTCATGGAGTTAAAATTGAACATCAAATCACTTCAGCAATTAAAATTAATGCTGCTTATGATACTGGCACTCCTTTAACTAATGCTTCAGTCACAGTTTATGCCCCTAACAATCCCACTCAACCTTGGTTAAAAGGCAAAACTGATAACCAAGGAAGCTTTATTTTTTCCCCAGATTCCTCTCAGTCTGGCTCTTGGGAAATTAAGGTGCGCAAAACTGGCCATGGAGGATTAGTTAGTATTCCTTTTCAAGTAGATGAGTCTAAAAATTATGCTCATAATATCACCAACACTAACAATTATTTGGCAGGTACTTCCAATAATTACAATCCACTGCAAAAAGGATTAATGATCGGTTGTGTGTTCTGGGGATTTATGGGAACTGCTTTATTTTTCTGGAGGTTTAGAACTTCAGAACACCCACAAGAAGATCATTAAAATCAAATAAATCAGGAAATTTTCTCTTAATCATTCTATCTTTGTCAGTATAACTTTAATCCATAATGCACATTTCAGAAGGCATTCTGCCAGCTCAACTTTGTATTAGTGGCTATGGGCTTACTTCTTTAATTACGTGGTATTCTCTACGCCAAATTAATCGTCTACTAAATCCTCAAGCTACCATTCCCAAAGCTTCTTTATTAACAGCAGCTTTTTTTGTTGCTTCTAGTATTCATATTCCGATTCCACCAGCTAGTGTTCATTTAGTACTAAATGGACTGTTAGGAACTTTATTGGGATATTATGCTTTTCCTGCTATACTGATTGGTTTATTTTTTCAGGGAATAATGTTTGGACATGGTGGTTTAACTACTTTAGGAATTAATGCTCTAATTATGGGAATACCTGCAGTTTTAGCTCATCAGATATTTCAGTTACGTTATGTGGTAGGAAATGGAATGAATAAAAATTTATCGATCAGCATTTTTGGATTTATTGCTGGTGCTGTTGCTATTGGGTTTTCCAGTTTAATATTTTTTACTGTGATTATTACAAATGTTCCGGCTGGATTTGATAAGTCATTAGAACAAACAGCAATTTATGGATTAATGATTTCTCATATTCCTTTGATGGTAATAGAAGGGGTTTTGACTGCAATGATTGTCGGTTTTCTGCGTCGAATTATGCCAGAACTTTTACCTTCTTAAGTAGAGAGTAGAGAAGTGGGGGAGAGAGTTGAATACAAATACATCTTCTCCTTCTCGCGGCTTTGTTGCGTATATAGAACCCATTTGAGATATAAAATAATGACCATTGGCAAGTCTTTTAAGTATTTGTTGAGTAGAAAAAATTAGGCGTCAAATTCTATTTGACAGTATTTTCTCTGCGGGGCATCTCCTCAACTCACAACTCCGCGCTTCCCAACCCCTACTTAAAACTAAGATTCACAAAGATATCAAATGGATTCTATACATCTAACCAGATTCCATATGATCAGTATTTGATTTTAGTCACCAATGATAATTTATCGATCGCCACCAATATCAAACTATCAAAACTGTTAAAGCTTTCCCAATATTTAGATAGTATTTAAAACTATTAGAGTGGCGCTTTTGATCTCAAAATTATCAGCCTTTAGTAGCAGGAGTCAGGAGTCAAATAAAGTTCGTAGTTGGGATGCAGCGCCCCAATTAAATCAGTTATCAGTAGTTCCGGTAATGACTTGAAGTTGCTCTTAACAAATAATTGTCCCCTACTTAACTGATAACTGATAGTAGGGGATTTAAACCCAATTCTGCAGTATTTTTGCCTCTTGCCTCTTGCCTCTTGCCTTTGGGTGTTAAATATAGCACTAAAGTGCAACTACCAACCAAATTTTTTTTACAAGTAATTAAGTTAAAATTATATATGAAATTTGTCCTGGATGAATATGCAAGTTTAAATTCTCCAATACATCGATGGGATGTAAGATATAAACTGATTGCTTTAATCGCGTTAATATTTGCTTTTTCTACTGTGAATAATTGGTATTTAATTATATTGATGCTCTTGGTAACCATAATCCTTTACGGAATCTCAAAGCTACCC
>JAJEAQ010000325.1 GCA_022822685.1 Trichodesmium sp. jk18x7bins.61 | reverse complement strand
CTCCTGTAATTAAGTAACTAGCATCAGCACGAATTTCACCTCTGCCAATATCAGAATCTTGGTGAGATACGACTACTTTACCTATATGTTTCGCTTGTGCCATATAGCGAAAAGCATTTTCAACTGATTCAATCGGGAATGTTTTGTGAGGTAGAGGTTTGAGTGTGCCATTCTCAAACAGAGGCATGATTTGATTAAACATAGACTGAATCAGATTGTTTCCCAAGGTTGTAGTTGGGTAGGTATAATAAAGTGACTACCTTCTAGAGATATTTTGGGATTGAGTTGTTTGAAATGTAAATGAGGGGGAATCTGTTGATTTTGTAGACATAACACAACTTTAATTAAACTAGCTATTCCCGAAGCAGATTCTAAATGACCAATATTGGTTTTTACTGAGCCAATCCGGCAAATTTGTTCCGGGGAACTTTCTGGAGCTAACACAGCTTTTAAAGCATTCACCTCAATAGGATCGCCTAAAGAAGTTCCTGTACCATGAGCCTCAATATAACTAATATCTTGAGGAGATATTCCAGTATTATTTAATGCTTGACGAATAACTTCTCGTTGAAACCTGGCATTGGGCGCACTTATCCCATTACTTAAACCGTCTTGATTAATAGCTGAACCCCTAATAATAGTTTTTATATGGTCTCGATCTCTAAGTGCGTCATTAAGACGTTTCATAACTACGATTCCACATCCCTCTCCACGCACAAAACCATCTGCATTAGCATCAAAAGTTTTACAACGACCATCAGTTGCCATCATGTTTGCTTTTGTGTAAACAATCCATCCATCAGGATTAAGATTAATATTAACCCCTCCCACTAAAACAAGACTTGATTCTCTATTGTGCAAACTATTGCAGGCAAGGTGCACAGCAACTAGAGATGAAGAACAAGCTGTATCAATTGCTAGACTTGGTCCATGTAAATTAAGAAAATATGATAATCGATTGCTAACGATACTCATAGCACCACCAGTACCAGTAAATGCTGTTATTTTGTTTTTGTCATGCAGCATTCCTCGGTTATAATCGATGGAGCTAACACCGATAAAAACTCCAGCTTAGTACCACTTAGCTGATTTGGAGATATTCCACTATTTTCTATAGCTTCCCATGCAACCTCTAAAATAAGCCTCTGTTGCGGATCCTATATATTTTGCTTCTCTGAGGGAAATCTTAAAAAAAACGAAGGGTCAAATTGATCTACTTGTTTCAAGAAACCTCCCCAGCGACTATTTGTTTTTCCTGGAGTACTAGAATCAGGGTCGTAGAAAGAGTTAATATCCCAACGCTCGGAAGGAATTTCGCTAATAGCATCAACTCCATCATGTAATAGTTTCCAGAATTCTTCAGGATTTTCTGCACCAGGGAAACGACAGCCAGTACCGATAATTGCAATAGGTTCTTTACTCATGGTTTAGTTTTCTTCGAACTGATAACTAATAACTGATAAAATGCTGTATAGGGAATATCCTTGGATGTTGTTCTGACCGTCTTAAATAGACTTCAGTTGCCCAGACTGAAAGCGAAAGCGTCAGTCTGGGAGCGTCACTTGTCTGTCTAATTAATGGGTGAAGTGTTGCTAATGTAAAAGTCTCGCTTAGGCACAGGAGCAAGATGCTCCCACTACCCAACAATTGAATCTTGATAGATTAGTAGAGGGTGTGGGAGTTGCTTTTGCATTACTGTCAATATGATCCTTCAGAGTGCATACATAATCATAGTGATCGCCTTAATGTCGGTATTTTCATTTTTTTCTACTTTTGCAACAATTGTTCTTCTGTAATCCAATTACAGTGGAAACCATAGGGCACTCTTTGAGGAATAAGTATTCTAGCTACAGGTTCTGAGGTAATATCTTGGGCATTAAGAATTAATAGTTCAGAAGTTTCCGTGTTTTCATCAGAAACAAATGTTAAAAGCCAGCCGTCGTCTTCAACTGTAGCTTCTTTACGAGGTGCAAATGCTGCTGCACCGTTATAGCGTCCAGAAGAAAATTGATGAATTTCAGATTTTCCTTGTTTGAAATCATATTTAATAATTCCATCAAAAGAGTATTCTCGTTCAATCACAACTTTTGATAAATAACCATATCGTATTTTTCGCCCTAAAAAATTTTCATTAACAATAGGGTATTCAGCAGCTAAATTATCAAGTTGTTTCTCTTTCCATTTGCCAGTTTTCAAGTTCAATTGCCATTGAGATAAATAAGGAATTCCACCTTCAAAAATAGCTTCTTCTCCAGTTTGTGATCATCCCATACTATCAACACGAGTGGCGATTACTACAACTTCATCTCCTTGTTCATAAGCATTAAGTGTATGAGGAACGTACAAGGCAGGAAATTCAATGGTTTGAATTTCATCATTATTTCCATATCGAGGAATAATACCAAAACGACTAGATAAATCTTTCCTAAATTCATGCCAAGAACCATCTACATCAGTTGGTTTTTTTAATGTTATTGGTAAGTCCATTAAGACTGTGTAGTTTTCAGTGATAGCAAAATCATGCACTGCTACTGGGTGAGGTAAATCAACTGCTACTGTGTGGCTAATTTCTCCTGAAGCCGAGATTACACTATATTTTAAGTATGGTTTTTGGAACGCTGAATATCCAAAAAACATCAATTCACCAGTAATAGCATCTACTTTGGGATGAGCGCAAAAAGGATGAGATAGTTGGTTACTAAAGGTGTAAGGTTTAATTGTCTCTAAATCCTCCCAAGAAAGAAGATAAGGTTTATGTCCTTCACATAATGCTAATAATTTGCCTGCATGAAAAACTGTTGATACATTGCCTGTGTTTTTATAAGGACTAAACTCACTAGGAGGAAGATTTTTGTTGGAGATGGGATCTAAAAAACCACCCCAAATAGCATGCATGACCAGTTTTTCTTTCTATTTCCCAGGCTTTTGTTCTTACATAACGATTACGATAGGAAGCATTACCATTACTAATTCTTACTCCATGTATCATGCCATCGCCATCAAACCAATGACAATTACCAATGGGAGGAAATTGAGGATTAGGACCATTTCTCAAGAATAATCCTGATAAATCAGAGGGAATTTCTCCAATTACTTTAAGATTGTTGGCTGTGATTTCTTCCTTGACTGGGGCAAAATTACCAGTTAAGTAAGGATTAGTTTTAGTTGCAGCTATCACTGTAATTAACTCCTATTAAGATTTTTTTTTCAAACAAATAATGAGAAACCAGCCATTCTTGACCATCTTTAAAACCAAAAGATTCTGCTGTCACTATAAAAAACAAACGCCACATCAGAAACATTCTCAAGGCTTTTTCTTCGCCATAAATATTAGAGAAGATTTCTAAAACTTTTGCTTTCTTATCGTCTAATTTTTTTAACCAAGCTTCACTGGTTTTTTGATAGTGTTCACCACTAACTCGCCAATGTTTTTGAACACTTACATCTTTAGCAAAATATAACAGCAGACTATCTGAAGGCATGATTCCTCCTGTAAAGAAATTATCTGCTATCCAATGATCTTCAAAGTAATAAGCATAATTTTTGTGAGTAAATATATGAACAAACAATAAACCATCAGACTTCATTCCAGATGAAATTTTGTGCAAAAGCTTTTCATAATTCCGCAAATGCTCAAACATTTCAATGGAAATAATTCGGTCAAATTGTTTGTCAATCTCAAACTTGGAAATGTCAGCAGTAATAATATTAAGATTGTCAAATCCCGCTAGATTTTTTCCCTGTTTAATAAATTTCCTTTGGTTATGAGAATTGGATAATCCCGTAATTTGAGAATTAGGATATTTTTCTGCTAAATAAAGCGATAAAGAACCCCATCCACAACCTAAATCTAATATTTCTTGACCATCTTGTACTTGAGCGCGATCGCATACTAGCTCTAACATAGCTTCTTCTGCTTCATCTAGAGAATAAACCCCATCGAGATAATAACAGCAACTATATTTAAGTCTCTTACCTAAAACTAATTCAAAAAAATCTGAGGTAACTTCATAGTGTTGTTCATTAGCTGCTGAAGTCTGAATGGCGATCGGACTTTGTTTAAGCTCCTCGACAAATTCTAGGAATTGATGCCTATCAGTTTCTACATCATTCTTTTCTTTCTCTGCTAAAAGATTCGCCAATCCATAACGAATGATTTTGCGTACTGTGCGATCGCTAATCTGTTCAGTTTCTAATTTATCTATATCGATAACAAAATCCATTTTCCTTCACCATAAACTATAGATCATGAATATTTTGTTATGCTTTCTTTTGGCTCAAATGTTCAGCAAGTTGTTGAATTGTTGGATATTCCCATGCCCTACTCGGCTCTGTTTCAAATCCTAGCCAATCTTATAATTCACCAGTTAGAATCACTGCTTGTCTTGAGCTTAATCCCAAGTTGACAAATAGCTCTTCAATATCTATTTCTTGAGTGTCTATTTTTAGTTCTTTAGACAACCATGAAATAATCCACTCCTGAATTTCTCTGGCATTTTTCTGAGATAGTTGATTGTTAATTTGACTTACCATTGTTTGACTCCTATTAGTTTTTAGTGTTTAATTATATGTTTTATAAAGAATAAATCCTATTTAAGAGGGATGTAAGATTTACGCGGATTATCAATCCCCCGAAAAGCTATGCGATGCAAATCACAATTACCACTTTCAAACATATAAGCTGAAAGTCTTAGGTAACGTTCAAACTTAATTACTTCATCCTCTCCTACTAACTCAATCGCTTTTTCTCGATTGTTTCTTAATCTCGATCGCCATTCCTTGAGAGTAAGCACATAATCATAGCGATCATTCTGAAGAGTAACTATTTCAAAAAGGCACTCGATCGCTTCTGCAATTTCGGCTAAACGAGGTAAATCTGATTCTGGGAAAATATCATTAGCGATAAATTCATCTAAATCTTGAGGTTTAGTATTACCATAAGCAATTGTTTGAAGAGAAATCAAGCAACCTGAATTTAACCACTGATGACACTTCTCAAAAAAGGTTCGATCAACGTAAATTCTATCTTCAGGGGATAATTTCGGTTTCGCAAATGCTTCAAATGCTTCAACTGAAATAATTGCGTCATAACGTTCAGGAGGGTTGTGTTCTGCCCAACTTTCTAAAATTACCTGAATTTTGGGATCGGAAGAATTCTTTACCCATTCCAATTGTTTTTTACTCAGGGTTAAACCCATACCTTGTTCTACTTGATGAAAGTCAACAAGTCTTTTTAAAGCACCGCCCCAACCGCATCCTATATCCAATACCCTTTTTTCTCCTTGTGCTTGAATATTTTGGGCATGAAAGTCTATTTTGCGCAATTGAGCCGCTTCTAAGGTTTCATTTTCCTTGGCTTTATCCCACATGGCACAAGTATAAGTCATTGTCGGATATAGCCACATCTGATAAAATTCATTACTTAAGTCATAATGATGCTCTATGGCTTCTGCAGATGCTCCCAGTTGTTTGACATCTTTTAGCATTGTCGAATTCATCGCTATTTTCCTTTGATTGCAGTGTGGTTAAAATAGATTTTATGTTGATAATTTGTCACTAAACCTTTTTTGATTGGGTAATTTTACATCCCACACGAATCCTATTTCTCTCAATAGGTTAATTAAGTAATAAGTCAAATCAACTTGCTACCATTTCAAACCATGTCTTGCTGAATTGGGGAAAGCATGATGGTTATTATGCCATCCTTCACCAAAAGCTAATAAACCACAAATCCAATTATTGGTACTTTGATCTCCTGTATGATAAGGACGAGAGCCAAATAGATGACAAATAGAATTAATGCTCCAAGTTATATGATGCACTAAAAAGATGCGGACGAAGCCTCCCCATAGTAATCCTGAAACAATTCCTTGCCAAGAATTAACTAATAATCCACCTAATACTGCAGGTATGAATAAACCTAAAAATACCCAATAAAAGTACCATTGATTTAACTGAAACACTAATTTATCTCGTAGTAAATCAGGTACATATTTTGTCCTGTTTTCTGGATCGTGGTTTAACATCCAACCAATGTGGGAGCACCAAAATCCCTTGGCTCTGCTGAGAAATGTCTTTTCTTGGCTTACAGGGGAATGAGGGTCTTCTGGGCGATCGCTCACTAGATGATGACGGCGATGAGTAGCTACCCAAAATAAAATTGGTCCTTGAACAGCCATAGAACCTAGAGTCCCTAGTAATACTTTAATTGTTTTATTGGTTTGAAAACTACGGTGAGCAAATAGACGATGATAACCAGCAGTTATTCCTAGAGTTGTGAGTGCATACATTCCTAAGCATATTTGTATGTCAACAAATTTCCATATAAGTATGACCAAATAATGGTAGCTATAGTACCTAATGCGGGGATTACAATCACCCATAGTACCATTACTTGTTCTTCTTTTTTAGCAAAATTAAGTTGTTTCTTAGGCTGTGATCAATCTAAGGAATTAATCAACATGATTACAGAATCCTCAAGCAGTTGTTCTTTATTTATCTTAGTAAACTTGAACAATTTACGCAAGAGGCTTGAGCAAATTTAAAAGACATAATTGTGTCAGTTATGTCTCACATTTTTAATACAAACTCTGCTCATAACCAAACATTTGAAATATGCGCAAGAGGCTTGAGCAAATTAAAAAGACATAATTGTGTCAGTTCTCTAGATTTTAGCAAAAAATACTTTAAAAATAGCATTAAAAGCTTATATAGTAATGCTTTAACCTACATTCTGTACTTCAGAATCTAGTATAGTATTTGTAGGAGTCAAGAGCCATAATTTAGTATAAATGAGGGAATTAGCGATTTGCTTTCCATGTGGCTCCGGCTTCATGTCGGCGATCGCAGAAAATTCCAATTGATTTTGCTGAGTATAAATACTTGAATAGATTGGGATTAAAGAGGTTTTGTTTTTACAAAGCTACTAACGGAATCAAAAGACATTTAGCAATAGATAGTCTCGGTCTTCCCTTCTTTGTCCATTGCACCAAAGCATCGATGTCTGATGATATGGGATTAATTGAAATGTTGTAAGACTTTATCCACTACTTTAAATCTAAACTTGTCAACATTCCTAAAATTACTATCTGAGTCCACCATGGATACCATCTCGAAAAAATAACAGAGGGGTTGAAGAAAATTTTCTCCTCAAACCATGACCAAGGAATGAAAATAAGTGAGACTCTCAATGAGCGATCGCTGTTTGAGTAAGTCCTGACATCTATCAAAAACTATTTCCTCCATCACCGAATAAATTTTCAAAGGTTTAATTACAAAGAGGATGCTACCGGACATGATATGAATTCTGCTGTCGTTGCGTTCAAATTCTCAAAATTCAATCTTTGGGGCGAATCCTCGAGAAAAAGCTTCCTTCTACTACTAACTAAATTTCTGTAAGGAGGAAACTTGACTACTGACTACTAAATTTAATTATGGATGGTGAGGATAAACAACTGGCAATTCAATCACAAATTCTGTACCTTGAGCAACTACAGAATTACAGTAAAAATTCCCCTGATGCTTTTCTACAATTATTTGATAACTCAGAGATAATCCTAAACCTGTACCCTTTCCCACAGGTTTAGTTGTATAAAATGGGTCAAATATTCTGTTTTTAACTTCCTCTGGAATTCCCGGCCCGTTATCAATAATACGGATAGCTATCCAGCCTTTATCTATAACTTCCGTCTTAATTTTAATGTAGGGTTTAATATTACAAAATTTATAATCTAATTCTTCCCAAGACATCTCTAAAGCATCAATAGCATTAACCAAGATATTCATAAAAACTTGATTCACTTGACCTGCTAAACATTCCACTAAAGGTAATTTACCGTAATCTTTAATTACTTCAATTTCTGGATATTCTGGCTGATACTTGAAGCGACTTTGTAAAATTAGCAAAGTGCTATTAATTCCTTCGTGAAGGTTAACTTGTTTTTGTTCTGATTCATCGTGACTGGAAAAATCACGTAGAGATAAAACTATTTCTTTAATCCTTCTAGAACCTTCCTCCATAGAATTAAGCAAATTCGGAAAATCTTTTTTGATAAAATCTAAATCAATTGTATTTTGTATGTCTGCAATTTCAGCTTTTGGCTCTGGATAAAAATTCTGATAAAGGTTGAGTAAATCTAATAAATCTTCTGCATAATCTCTAGCAGGTCTAATATTACCATAGATAAAATTAACAGGGTTATTAATTTCATGAGCTACCCCAGCCACTAACTGACCTAAACTTACCATTTTTTCATTCTGAATTAACTGCGCCTGAGTTTTTTTTAATTGAGAAATAGTTTCTGACAAGTAGATATTTTTCTCCGTTAATTCTTGAGTTCTTTCATCAACTTTTATTTCTAAAATATGACTGTAATCAGCTAGTCGCTGATATGTTAATTGTAATTGTTGAATCATTTGATTAAACGTTTGAGCCAGTAAACCAATTTCGTTGTGAGTTAATACTGGCACTGTCTGATTTAGATCTCCTCCACTGACTAATTTAGCTGTCTCAGCGATCGCGAGAATTGGTCGTAAAATAATTGTACGACCTAATAAAAACATACCAACTGCCATAATTATAGCTAACATCAAACCTACGAAAAAAATTGAAATTGCTAACCTGCGGGCAGGTGCAAAAGCTTCTGTCTGATGTATTTCTGCTAATATTGCTAAATCATGATACTTTAGCCATCGATAAACGCCAATAACTGGCATACCTCTGTAATTTTTATACAATCCTTTACCACTCTTACCACTAATGGCAGCATTAATAGCTTCACTTTCAACACCATTAGGAAATTCTTCGGAACCAAATTTTGTAGCTGAAACAAAGACATTTCTTCTAGACAAGCTACTACCAACATTTCCCACTAGGTAGGTTTCAAATGTCTCTCCTAAGCCAGCTTTTTCTCTAATAATAGTATCAATTATTTCCAGATTAATATGAGCAGCTAACATTCCTAGTTGTTTACCATCTTCATTCAGAATAGGAGTAGCAAAGGTCATCATAGGTTGACCTGTTTCTGGGGAACGGTATAAATTGGATATCATATTATCTGTGGGAGATTTTGTGACTTTGCTATATTGAACTATAGGTTTATATTTACCTACTTGACTAGGATTACTAGAAACTAAAACTTTACCACTTCTTGTCAAAATAAAAATTTCTTTTAAGCTGGTTAAATGAGCAACAAAAGCTCTGAAAATATCTTGCAATGAAGTTTGAGCTAATTCATATTGTGGTCGAGATTTGTCAGTTATGAGTAATATTTTGGCTTGGTTAGTTGCTTTGGGTAACTTGGAAATCCCTAAAATAATTTTACGTTGATCTAATATCCAGCGATTTAGCTCATCTTCTTTAAGTTTTAAAGCAAAGCTTAGGCGAACGAATACTGATTTCTTTATAGATGCTCGTGCTTGACTAAAAGTTGTGTATCCGACAATTGAGATTGTCACCAGCGACAAGATTAAAAAAGAACCTACAATCTGAATTAGGATGCTTTTTTTCCAAAAATACATGATTTCATATCCTCATTTATTGCTTTACTACATCATCTTTAAATCTGAGTTTTCCATAGAGAAAATATTTCTTGAATTTGTTTAATAGCCATATCAGTTGCTTCAGTTGACTTAGTTACTGGCTGGCCATTTAGCAAATATTTCTTGTATTTTGGTAATTGCTTCATCAGTAGCATCTTCTATCGATAATCCATCAATAATTACTCTTCTAATTGTTTTACCCCAAATGTTTTGTGATAATATTTCAGAGTAAGCAGGATTCACTACATAATTAAATGGTCGAGTTGCACCTTCTTGAAATTGTTTAACTGCCACAGAAATATGAGGATCGCTTTGATCTTGCCAAAATTCATCTGATAGTAATTGTGGCATGACTGGAAAATATCTTCCTGCTGAAAGTTTAAGATATTTTCCTAAGTTTTCTGGCTGAGTTAAAAATGATAAAAAATTCTTAGCTTCATGCAAATGAGGCGATGATGCAAAAGTAAGTATTTGTTTAATAGATACAAGGTGTTGAATTGGTTCTCCATCTGGTTCATTGGGAAATTCAATAGTTTTAATTTGATTAGAATAAAGTTCTGTATCTAGTCGTTGAGAAGCGGGAATCGATAAACTAGGATTAACTACCATTAACAAGTTACGATTCAGGAATTTGACATTATTATCTACATCCAACCATTCAACCGCATCTGGTGGTATATATCCTTTCTTATAAAAATCAGTAATCCAATTTAATACTGTAATTATTCCTTGGCGGACTTCAGGGCGATCTGCCAAAAATATACCATTTTCATCTAATAACTGAAAATCATAAGCTTGTAATGCTTGTTCAAACTCATAAAATGTATCGTGAGAAGCGGGAGATAAACCCAAGCCAATACCATAAATTTGTGATTTATTTTTTTTACGAATTAGATTTTGAGCATTTGGCCAAAACTGCCAAAATTTATCCCATTCATCAGGGATATCAGACTCTTTTAAATTAATGTCTTTGAGCAAATCTTGCCAGTAATGAATGTGTAGAGTTTGCTGCTGAATTGGAACTGCATAATAACTGCGTTGTTTAGTTACACTATTATAGAGATTAGCTGATTCTATAGCGGTTTGACTATAGAGAGATTTTACGGGTTCAATCACATCAGAAACATCTGCGAGTTTACCTTCCCAAGCCAGACGGGGAATCAAAGAAAATTCTAATCTGCGGTTGTAAACAATATCTGGAGGGTTTTCTGCCTCCAGTGCTTCTTGAGTCATTTGTAAGTTTTCATCATCACTCAAGAAAATTAATTCAGCATGATGACCAGTTTCTTTTTCCCAAGTATTAACTATTTCTTGAATGGCTTCATCTTCTTCTGGATAAAAACCTTTTGTCCAGAAAATTGTTAATGGAGTTACTCGTGGTAAAGGTGCTTTTTGAGAGTTTAATTGCTCAGGTTGCGTAGTACAAGTTACTAAAAATAAGCTGACCAGAAAAAATATTAATTTCAACAATTTTTTGTGCATTTTTTTAATTATTTATTTTTTAATATCAATTTGAGTAAATCATGTTAAGATTTTAATTAAGTTGTCAGGATTCAGGTATCTCAAACCCAGCTATAGAAAGACTTCTGAAAACGACTGAGTCAGCAATTTAACAGCTTCATTCTCAATAATCACAAAAAAAAAGGCTTGTAGCAATCTCTAATTGAGAAGAGGATCGGGGATGCAATTGCCGGAAATGCTTATCCCTCAAGATTTATAGACTTTTCTCTAGGACCTGAATCCTTACATTAAGTTGGGCTTAAAATATTTAATTTTTAAATTAGTATAAAAAAATATATTTGGTTTAAATTTTCTTATCAACTGATAACTTTGGTCTGATTTTTTACTTATTCATTTGATTTTTAACCTCATAGTTATTGTGGTTAATCCTCCCACGATAACTAAAATTTGTGTTAACCAATCACCCCACTTTACATACAATGTCTGAGTTTTTTGTCGGTAAATTATAGTTGTATAGGTTTCATAATTATTGATTCTAGAGCGCCAAATTGTTCTACCATGGGGGTCTACAATTCCAGAGTAACCAGTATTAGCTGCCCGTACTGCCCATCGAGCATTTTCGATCGCTCGCATTACATCTTGAGCATGATGTTGGGCTGGCATTGTGGCACTATAATTAGCATTATTAGCAGCAGTTAAAATAAATTCACCCCCTGCTGCTGCTTGCTTTTGGAATACTTCAGAAAAGGCTGAATCATAACAAATTCCGACTATGGCTTTTCCAAAGGGGGTATCAAATATCTGGTTTGTTTTTCCAGGTACTAAATGAGCATCTAACGGCGAGAGTCTATCTATTAATTTTCCTAGCACTTCATTAAAAGGAATATATTCTCCCAGAGGTACTAATTTAATTTTGTCATAACGGCTGAATATTTCTCCTGTCTTGTCAATAGTAAATAAGCTATTAGTCAGATTACTACCCTTTTTGCCATAACCACCTACCCAAGCTACTACTCCTTGATCTAAGATTGCTTGAACAATAGAAAGGATTTTTCTATTATTTTCATTTGTCCAAAAAAAAGGTAAAGCTGTTTCTGGAGTTAACACAGCATCGACACCTTGTTCTGCTAATTTTTTATATCCGGTTGTGTAACCTTCTAAAGCACGATACCAACCTTGGGAGTTAAGCTTAATTTCATTAGGAATATTACCTTGAATAATTCCAACTTTTAAAGCTGCTTCTGGCTCTGGATTTAAAGGCAACTTATATAAACTAAATCCTACTATGTGGAACAATAGTAAAGTTGTGATTGGTAATATTTGCCAAAGCAAGATTGAAGTAGGAAAATGGCAGAAGGGAAACTTTATAAATAAATCTGGCGGATTCATTAATGATACTGGATTTTCCCCAGTTTGTGTCTCAAAATAATTCTTTTTTTGGGATTTATTGTCTGAATCTAATTCCTCGAAACCAATTTTTTTTAAATTACCTTGATTTTGGTGATATTTTGTCTGCATCCAAGCTTCCCCAATTAAAGCATTGACTGTAATAATAGCTGCTGTAACTGTCATTGGCCCTGATAATTGACCAAGGTGTAAAATTGCTAAATTATGGGGACTTTGAGTAAAGGATAAAGATGTCCACCAAAGATTTCCTAAGCTCCAGATTTTCTCTAAACAACACCATAAAGTTATACCTAATAAAACTCTGGCAAATGAAAATATTTTTTCGGAGACAGATGTAGGGGTTAAAACTCCAGACAAATAAGCCCAAATAGCAACTAGAATTGCTCCCCAGATGGTAATAAAAATCCAGCAAAATAGAGCGATCGCTAAACTCCCTAACCAAGGAACTCCTAACCAAGTCATCGGATGAATTCCGGTAATCCAAAACAAGGCTAAACCGTGATAACCTATTCCCCAAGCCAAACCTAATAAAAATTTACTAAAATATTTTTCTTGTTGAATTACCAATACCCATAACGGAGCTAGTGCCACCCACCCGAGAAACCATGCACTTACAGGTGCTGTTGTCATTCCCATAAGTATGCCACTAACAAATGTGATCAATAAGTGTAATTTCATCTGAATTAAATGAAGCAACAAGTAATACGATTAGATGGGATTTGTCCCTTGCTAAATATTGGCCACGAAATATCAATAATCAATCTCCAGCCAGTTAGACCAATCTCAGCAAATTTTGCTACAAAGTTTTGGGCTACTGATATTTTTTAGCTGTTTCTCTAGTATTGCTCCACTTTACTTGAATCTCTAGAATCAGCCGCTCGGCCATTTTACTATCCTCTGACACTCTTTCCTTTATTTTATGCAACTTCATCTGAAATTTGCATAACACAAAACATCCTCTGAGAATCATAAAAAAAGAACACAAAAAAATCTCAAAATTTAACCATGATTTAATCATATTTTAACTAACTACGTTTACTATTTAAAATACTGCACAGAATGATGAAATTAATTAATTGGTAGTCTTTTTTTATTTTCATCAATTGTTATTAATTTCCCAGGAGTTAATCTATGATCGAAAAAAAAATCTTCAATAATATGTACATCAAATTGATATCAAATCGTTTGAAGTTGCTGATTTAGTAGATGCTTTGGGTAGAACATCTTTTTAAGCTCGAAACTTAGGACGAGCAGCCAATATATATGACCAAATGATCTGTGACCATGAATGCACAATCATTCTTTGTTTAGCTGGTTCTCTATTTAGTGCAGGTTTAAAAGGGGTGGTTTGCGATTTGATCAATCATAGTATGGTCGATGTGATTGTTTCTACTGGTGCTAACATTGTCGATCAAGATTTTTTTTTGAAGCCCTAGGTTTTCATCATTATGTTGGCGTTCCTTTAGCTGATGACTAAGTTTTAAGGCAATTACGAATTGATCGAATCTACGACACCTATATTGATGAAGATCAGTTACGGTATGTGATCTAACTATTGCTAAATTGGCTGACTCTCTAGAAAAACATCCCTATTATTTACGGGAATTTATTGAGCAGATGGGAGCTTATCTAAAATCTCATGGAAAAACTGAACAATCAGTAGTGCTTAGTGCTTATAAATATCAAGTTCCTATCTTTGTTCCGGCTTTTAGTGATTGTGCAACAGAATTTGGCTTAGTTTATCACCAATAAACATCTGCCAGTTGAATAAACTCCTAAACGAGAAATTTATTTATAAGACATCTCCAATAATCTAGATTTGACTGCAATAATAGAAGGGTTTGAGTTTAATTTTTGGAGATGTCTATCGAACACACAAATCTTCTTCCCTCTGACTGAAATTGCAGTGAATTAAAATCGACACTGTTGATCTGATTTCCAAGTGTTAATTAACTGGGAAATAGTTGTTGCTAGCTCGAAATCTAATGCAGTTAATGCACTTACATCATGGGTTTTCAAAGTTATCGTAACTTTATTGTAGGAAATAGCAAGTTCTGGATGATGATTTACTGTTTCGGCTGGTGTAACTAAGCAATTAATAAAATTTATAGCTTCAACAAAGTTTTTAAATTTATGGGTATAGGATAATTGATTATCTTTGATATCCCAATTTGATAATTTTTGTAAGCGTTGAGAAATTTCTGCTTTACTTAAGGGTTTTCTCTTGTGAATATCACTTTCCTGTACTAACAATTCACTATTTATAAAATGATGAATCTTTGGAGGTAGTTGAATGTTATTAAAGAAGAAAGAAGAAAATTCCATATAGTCTTGGTTGATATCATGTCCGGTTGAAAGTTTGGTTATTACACGCGCAAAACTTGATTACTTTTTTTGCTTCTACCCTCCGTAGCAGTATCTGCAATTGGTTGGGGTTTATTGATGCAGAGTTGCTGGGAACATCACCTCTATCAAAACCGCAATCAATAATGTCCCGGTTGAATAAACCTTTATAGTTGTTTAAGGGCAACCTCAGGAGTATATCAATCTTCTATTTCTTCCTCTTGAGTTTCTGTTGCTTTAGTTCCTGTTGCAGGAATTAAAGCAACTTCTGCTATGGCATCTGTATCATCTAGTTTTTGCACTCTTACTCCTGTAGCACTACGAGATTGAATAGAAATAGCATCCACTGCTTGACGAATAATAATTCCGCGAGTAGTAATCATAATTAATTCTTCAGCTTCATTTACTATCCGCAAGGAAGCTAATTGGTCTTGTTTTCGTTTCTTCTGTTTAAATTTGGTTGCAATGCGACCTTTTCCACCTCGATTTTGTAGAGTAAATTGAGAAACTGGCACCCGTTTTCCATAACCACCTGTAGTAATCACTAATACCCAAGGGCCATAGTTATTCCCTGATGTAGTTTCCTCAGTTTCTTCCTCTGCCATTTCCTCAGTTTCGACTTCTAATTCTGCTTCTTCTGGTTCCACTTCTGATTCGTCAACATCAGCAATTTTTTCCACAATTGAACTAAGTAAAATATCCATACTAATTAACTCATCGTCTTTGATCAGTTTCATAGATTTTACCCCTCTTGTATTACGACCTAGAGGACGCAACTGTTTATTATCAGCTCTAAAGTGAATTGCCATACCAGAACGAGAACCAATAATTACACTATCGTCAACTTTGGCTCTTCTTACCCATCTTAACTGGTCGCCTTCTCCCAGAGAAATGGCGATTAATCCATTAGAACGAATATTAGCAAATACTGATAAACTTGTTTTTTTAATATACCCTCCTTTGGTCAGCATGACTAAATATTCCTCATCTGTGAATTCTGAAACTGCCACCATGGAAGTTACTTTTTCATCTCTGGGAATCGGTAACATTTGCACGATTGTTACACCCCGTGCCATCCTGGAACCAGTGGAAATTTGATACGCATTTAGACAATAAACAACACCTCTTTGAGTGAAGAATAAAACACTATCATGGTAACAGCAACTGAGAAAATGCTCAACTACATCATCTTCTTTCATTTTAGTGCCCGACTTACCACGAGTTGCTCGATTTTGAGCCTCGAAAGTATTAGCTGGCATCCGTTTAATATAGCCTTGTTCTGTTAGTAAGATAATTGCTGTTTCATTGGCAATTAAATCTGTATCATCTAGTTCACCTTCTGCAAGTTCAATGACTGTTCGTCTAGGAGTTGCGTGGCGTTCTTTGATTTCTAGAGCTTCTGTTTCGATGATTTCTAGAATACGTTCCCTTTTGGCTAATATATCTTGCAAATCAGCAATTTTTAGCAGTAATTCTTCATGTTCCTGTTGAATTTTTTGTGCTTCTAATGCTGTTAATCTTCTTAACTGCATTTGTAAAATTGCATCTGATTGAACTTCAGATAAACCATAATTTTGGATTAATTCTTGTTTTGCTGTGGGGGTATCTGCCGCATTACGAATTAATTGAATAATTGCATCTAGGTTATCTAAAGCAATTAGTAAACCATGCAATAAATGGTCTCTTTCTTCAGTTTTTTGGAGTTCGTATTGAGTTCTCCTGGTAATAGTTTCTACCCGAAATTCTAGGAAAAATTCGAGATACTTTTTCAGCGTTAATAACTGTGGTTCGCCATTTACCAACCCTAAAATATTAGCTCCAAAGTTGGCTTGTATGGGGGTTTGTTTGTAGAGATTATTCAGTACAACTCTAGGATAAGCATCTCGTTTGAGTTCGATAACTATGCGCATGCCGTTGCGATCGCTCTCGTCGCGGATATCAGAAATGCCCTCGATTCTTTTGTCATTAACCAGTTCGGCAATTTTTTCAATTAATGCTGCTTTATTGGTTTGATAAGGTAACTCTGTGACAATAATCGCTTCTTTGTCAGGGCGGCCTCGCTGCTCGATCGTTTCGATGGTAGCTACCCCCCGCATTGTGATGGAGCCACGACCAAGAGTATAAGCATCACGGATGCCTGACTTTCCTAAGATTTGAGCCCCTGTAGGAAAATCCGGTCCGGGAATATATTGCATTAATTCATTCTGAGTTATTTCTGAATTGTGAATCAGTGCCACCAAACCATCTATCAATTCTCCCAAGTTGTGGGGAGGAATATTAGTTGCCATTCCGACTGCGATGCCAGACGAACCGTTGAGGAATAGTTGGGGCACACGAGAAGGGAGCACCAAAGGCTCTTGTTGAGAGTCATCGAAGTTATCAACAAAATCTACTGTTTCTGCATCAATATCCCGCAACATGGCATCGCAAGTCAGTGCTTGCAGACGACATTCTGTGTAACGCATAGCTGCTGGGGGATCATTATCTACGGAACCAAAGTTACCATGACCTTGGATTAGGGGCGATCGCATTGAGAAATCCTGAGCCATTCGCACCAAGGCATCGTACACCGCCGTATCGCCGTGGGGATGGTATTTACCCAGTACCTCTCCCACCACACGGGCACATTTACGGAAAGGGCGGTCTGGTATCAAACCTAATTCGTGCATAGCATAAAGTATACGACGATGCACGGGTTTCAGACCATCCCTGGCATCTGGCAATGCCCGACCTACGATTACGCTCATGGCGTATTCTAGGTATGATTGGGACATTTCATTACGCAGATCGCTTGGTACAATCCGTGACTCAGAAGTGCTCATATAATGAAAAACTCCATGAAATTTATAATTAATTAACAATCAACCCAAATAATCGAATTTATTCCGATTATTTTTGGTTGATTTGCCAAATTATGTTGTTTATATCTAAAATTATAGCATGTTTTGTCTAAATTTTTGATATAATTAATCAT
This sequence comes from Trichodesmium sp. jk18x7bins.61, assembly GCA_022822685.1. Classification (GTDB taxonomy): domain Bacteria; phylum Cyanobacteriota; class Cyanobacteriia; order Cyanobacteriales; family Microcoleaceae; genus JAJEAQ01. The sequence continues at coordinate 1,246 of JAJEAQ010000325.1, read as the reverse complement.
AAAGATCTCAATGTTTAAGGAAGTAAAGAAGGAAGTGGAAAGTGGGAGAGCAATGCCTCATTGGTTATGTCATTCGTGATCGCCACTTTCTAGGAGAAAAGGTTTCACAAAAAAAAAGACAACTCTGCCCTCTGTCTTTCTTGTGAAAAGTTTGATTTAGCGGGACAACCTCTAATATCTAAAATTTAAGTTATGCTTTCTATTATTTACTCCGATAAATTTCTCGAACACAAAACTGGTATGCTGCATCCAGAGCGACCAGAACGTTTAACTGCTATTGTGGAAGCTCTCAAGAGTTCCCCGGAAAATGACCAGCTACAATGGCTGTCACCAACTCCTGTACAACAAGGTGATTCAGTATTGATGGCACTGCTAGAAAAAATTCACACTCCTAATCATATTGAAGCAGTAGCAGAAATAGCTAATCAGGGTGGCGGTTATCTGGATGGAGATACACCAGTTTCTGCTCAAAGTTATGATGTGGCATTGTTAGCAGTAAGCGCTTGGTTAGATGGAGTTGATTTAGTGTGGGAACATTCTGAACCAGTATTCGTGTTAGCCAGGCCACCAGGTCATCATGCTGAAAGTAACCAAGGAATGGGGTTTTGCTTGTTTTCAAATGCCGCGATCGCTGCTCATTATGCCCTAGAAAAACCAGGCATTAACAAAGTAGCAATTCTTGACTGGGATGTGCATCATGGTAATGGTACTCAGGAAATTGTAAAGACTAATCAAAACATTGCTTATTGCTCTCTGCATCAATCTCCTTGCTATCCAGGAACTGGCTATACTGATGAACATGGTTCTCATAATAACGTTCTAAATATACCCATATCACCAGGTAGCACAATAGCTATTTATCAACCAACATTCGAGCAAAAAGTCGTACCCTTTTTAACTAACTTTCAACCAGATTTATTGATTGTTAGTGCCGGCTACGATGCTAATCATGACGATCCATTAGCTAGTATTTCTCTACAACCAGAAGACTACGGCTTATTTACAGAATATTGTTTGGAAGTAACCCGTAAAATATTATTTGGTTTAGAAGGTGGTTATGATTTACCTGCTCTATCTCAGTCAGTCTTAGCGACAATAAAAGGCTGTTTGCAAGTGATAAAAATCACAAAAAAATAAAAATATACTCACATAAACTTGATGAGGTTAACTATAAATTAAATTCACAAAAATTATTGATAAATTACTGCTTCTATCACCATATTTAATTTTTTAAAACTAATAATAT
>JAJEAQ010000071.1 GCA_022822685.1 Trichodesmium sp. jk18x7bins.61 | reverse complement strand
ATTCTTGTATTCTACATTTAGTGCTTTAACAAATTGATATAAATATGGCAATTTTATTTTTTCGTCTTCAGTAAATCTTGCTATTGCTTTAGAATTGCTTTGTTCTTTATTTAATTCACAATGATATTCAAATAAAGCTTTTCCTATCATTTTTTCTAATCTGTCTATACCAATTTTCAATTTATCCCAAAATATCATTCTAGATTCTCTGAAATCTTCAGAAACTAACACTTAAAAGTACAGATCAGAAAAGTTAACTCTTCGACATTTGGAGAGAATCTCTTGACTATTGAGAGTTTCTACTTCAAAATTATGTAAAATAAAATCTTCTCTAAGTATTTGTAGAGCGTTAAAGAAACGTAGATTTGCAGGATCTGCAGCAGTTCTTTTCGAGGAATCACCACCTCTAATTTTTTCCATAAAAGTTATTGGTTTAGGAAAATAACGCTCATCCCAAAAATTATCAGAACCAGAATATCTCTTACAAAATTCTACTTCTATAGGTTCTTGTTTTTCTGATTTATCATGATCTTCTCCTACTACATTCAGACGCTCTTTACTTAAAATTTTTGTAAAATTCCAAATCCAGGCTGACTAAAATCTGGTGGTGAAACTTTAGGTGTTTGAGTCTCAGTTTCATCTTCTGCTAGAGCTGAAGCTCCGTGTTCCATACCTTGAATAGTATTAAATTTCTCTGTAAAGGGGGTGAATATACTTTGGAATTTAACTTTTGATGGTCTTTTTTGAGCTGTCGCTTTGATCTTTTGTTTTACTGTTGCTTCCTTTATCTTCTGTGGCAATTGAAAAGTCTTATTTTGAGGTATTTGTATCTGGAACATTTAGAACTCCTTTTCTGTAATAAATCATAATAATATTCTATATCATAATAATATTCTATATAATCACTCAGAGCTGATTTATAAATATAATCTAAAAAAAGTAGGCTCCAAGTCAAATTAGGTGTTAATTTGGAGTATATTTAAGCCATGTTTTCACCAATGAGCCGTCTACCAGGGATTTGCTACGCAACGCTACGCGATCGCCAATCCTCAACGCCAATCATACCCAAGCGACCTGAGGGATTCAGAATGGGAAATACTCAAACCTCTGATACCTAAGCCCAAAGGGTTTGCTCATCCTATTGAAGTGGATTTCAGAGAAATTTTCAACGGTATATTCTATGTACAAAGAAGTGGATGTCAATGGGAAATGATGCCCCATGACTTGCCTCCCTACAATACAGTATACAGATACTTCAAAAAATGGCAACAAGGTGGTTTTTGGCAACAGATGCACGACAAAGTACGCCAAAAATTAAGAACAAAATTAGACAGAGATGAAGACTCAACCGTTGCGATTGCTGATTCCCAATCAGTCAAGACAACGGGAAAAAAGGGGAAGTCTACGGTTTCGATGGTGGCAAAAAGTTAAGAGGAGCCATCATCACATAGTAGTAGATTCCCAAGGATTATTAATTGGTGTTTTGGTGACTGAAGCCAACGCTTCTGAACGTTTAGGAGCAGTAGAGGCAGATATAGGGAAGATGTCACCAAGTGTAATATTTTTTGAAACCTTTACATAGCAAAAGTTTCAGGGGCTAAAAAATGAATCATTTCAGAAATATTCAATAATTGTAGTGAAGGCTGAAAGCTCTACACAGAAAGGATTTCAAAAATAAATTGCCCCTGGTGACAGAGTTGCTACTTCTCCCCCTACTTAGTAAATCCAGTTTTTTGTATTACTTTTGATATTACAAATTGACGTGCGGAATGTGGATTAGAAGAAAAAAGGTTTTTTCTTACTAATTATCTGGAAATGACATTATACTAAATCTGGTGATGAAAGCGTATATCCTCCCGAATGAGGCAAAGGGAGTTTTGTAAAATTCCCTTCTAACCCTTCAGCATAGCTGCCTTGAAATTATCAATCTGCCCTCTGCCTTCCTGATCTTTTGACCGTCAATTCAAGTAAGCAATAGTCACCCCACTACCACCCTCAGCTCTACCAGCTAATTCATAACGCTCTACCAATGGATGTTGTTGCAAAAATTCATGGATACCCTGCCTCAGTTTACCGGTGCCCTTACCATGAATAATCCACAACAATCCATATTCGATCGCCTTTGATAAAGCCCGCTCAACATCAACTTGAGCATCGACTACCCGACTGCCACGAATATCAATACTATTTTGAGAAGTACGAACAGCTAAACCACTAGAAGCAATTTCTGGCTGAGTTTCTTTAGGCCGATTTTCTGACTTCTTACTCTTTTGTAACTCTACATTTTTAGTCTTTTGAGAAGATTCTGGCTTCTCTCCATCAAGAGACTCAATTTCTGTCAAATTAACTGTCATTTTCATCACTCCCAACCTAACAGTTAACTCATCATTTTCATTGGGAGCGCTCAACACTTCTGCAGTTTGCCCAATCCGGGGAATCCGAATCCGATCGCCTTCTTTTGGCATAAACCCTGGTTTCTTGGGAGGTAGGGAACGAGAAGGCAAATACTTCTGAGAAATCTCATTAATAGCCTCAGTTGCTTTCTGAGCATTTTGAGCTGTTAACTGGCCTTGTTGCAAATTCCGAATTACTGCAGCAATCTCTGCTTTGGCTGCGGCAATTTCTTCCTGTACCGCCACCTCCTGTGCCAACTTTAACTGTCGTTCTCTTTCGTTTAAAGCAGCAGCTTTTTGGGAAACTTCCCGATACAAATACTCTGTTTCTTGTAACAATTCCGACGCTGCTTTTGCCTTTGTCTCCTGGTTTTGTCTTTGCTCTTCTAAACCAGCAATTACCTGATTCACATCCTCATAATTTCCTCCTACATAATCTTGGGCTCTATGAATAATCTCCTGTTTTAAACCCAATCTGCCAGCAATAGTCATGGCATTAGAGCGCCCGGGAATTCCCCACAATAGACGGTATGTAGGTTGCATGGAAGTACTATCAAATTCTACAGAAGCATTTTCAAACCGTTCATCTTTATATTTGAGAGCTTTTAATTCTCCAAAGTGAGTAGTTGCTATTGTCAGCAGCACGTTGTCTGCCAAATGTTGCAATAAAGAAATTGCTAAAGCACTACCTTCAGCGGGAGCAGTACCTGCACCGATTTCATCTAACAAAACCAGGGAAGTAGATAAATTATCCGCCATTGGATTGAATACCCCACAGTCTATTGATTGGGTAGGGGATGAATCCTCGCTCCAATTGTCTCGGCTCCCGAATCCCGATTCCCTAATCCCTACTTCAAGATTGTCTAGATTTTTTTCCTCATCTATTGCTTCTAGTATCCGAATAATCCGCCGAATATGACCAGAAAATGTAGATAGACTTTGTTCTATAGACTGCTCATCACCAATATCAGCCAAGATTTGCTCAAACCAAGGTAATTCTACAGGCTCATTAGCAGGTATAAATAATCCAACTTTTGCCATCAGTGCAGCTAATCCCAAAGTTTTCAAAGTAACAGTTTTTCCGCCAGTATTTGGGCCTGTAATTGCTACAACTTTGACTGGAGATTCAACAGTAACATCAATGGGTATGGCCGCATTTCCCTGTTCGTGTTGTTGTTGCCAAACTAACAACGGATGTCGCAACTGACGCAATGTCATGGGAGAATTAGAGTCTGGGTTAGTAAATTGAGGCGGGTTAGCTCCTAACCATATACTATAGCGAGCCTTGGCTGTAGCTATGTCGATCATAGTAGCGATCGCCAATAACTTTTCCAAGTCTTCCTTCACTACTGCCACTTGTTCCGTTATAGCTTGCCGAATCGCTTCTTCTTCCCTTTGAGCTTGACGTTGCAGTTGTCGCATTTGATTATTGAGGTTGACAACTGCATTAGGTTCAATGTATAATGTAGATCCTGTTGTTGATGTGTCGTGAACAATTCCAGGTACGGCATCCTTTTGAGGAGCTTTGATCGGAATTACAAAGCGATCGCCTCTTTGAGTAATAATCGGTTGTTGAATAGCAGTGGCTTTCCGTTGTAAAATTCCACGGAGAATATGAGCGATGCGATCGCGTAAATGGCGCTTTTTTTCACGAATCCCAGCTAGTTTCGGACTAGCCCTATCTGTAACATCCCCCCTGTCATCTATACAACGGTGAATTTCCTGTTCTAGTTCTGGATAAGTGCGCAAATCAGCTACCAGCTCTGGCAAAACTGATAACTCATATTCTGACTCATAATTATCTATTACCCGGCGCAACTTGCGAACACCGGCCAGAGTTGTAGCAACTGCTAAAAGTTCTTCACCGGAGAGTATACCACCTAGTTCTGCCCTTTCGATAGAATCACCAAAGTCTTCAATGCCATCAAAAGACAAACCCTGTGGCAGAAGAGTTTCTAGTTTGTGGACTTCCTGAGTTTGGGCTAATAGTTGTATTGTTTCCGCCTTTGTTGACGGAATTAGTAAATGATGGGCTGCAATCGCCCCCAATTTAGTTGCTGTAAAAGTGGCCAACTGTTTACATAGGCGAGGCCATTCTAGTAATTCTAAAGTCTCGGATTGAATCAAAGCCTAATTTATCAGGGATTGTGAACTATGAATTATATTATATTACAACTACTGCCCAAAAATGGTGTGAAACTCCCACAATATAGGTTATATCATGTTCGGTTATACAATTTTGATTAAGAGAGTAGTGGAGCATCTAGTGGGAGCATCTTGCTCGCCTAGGGATTACCTTTCTAAAGTTTATTTTGGCCTGTAATTAGCCACTGATTCCACTAATCCCAAAGCAATAAAATTACTCAACAAAGCTGATCGCCCATAACTGAGTAAGGGTAGTGGGATACCAGTCACAGGAGCTAAACCAATATTCATACCAATATTCACAAAAACTTGGAATATCAACATTGATAAGACTCCAATAGCAATTAGAGAACCAAAATTGTCTCTAGCAGTCTGAGCAATAATAACTAAGCGTAGACAAATAAACCAAAAAGCCAAGAGTACGAGCAGACAACCAACAAAACCCAATTCCTCGCCGATTGCTGAGAAGATGAAATCTGTATGCTGTTCCGGAATAAAATTGAGTTTAGTTTGAGTACCTTGATATAATCCCCTACCAAACAGTTGTCCGGAGCCGATGGCAATACGAGATTGAATCAGGTGATACCCTGTACCCAGGGGGTCTTGTTCCGGATTGAGAAATCCTATTAATCTGTCTTTTTGATAATCCTTAAGCAAATTCCATAATATTAGCCCAATATTTCCAGAAGCAATATTGATTCCAGCAACTACCGGAGTCCATAACCAATTCCCTGGCAAATTCCGCCAGGCGATTAAAGCCATCAAAGCGATTAAAGCAACCCAAGCCGGAAAATGGAGACTGTAGAGAATAGCTGAGAATATAGGGGAGACAAGCAATATTAACCAAGCGGGATTGACATTACCCCAGTAAAGTATTCCCAGAGCAATAGCGCCAAATACGAGAGAAGTTCCCAAGTTAGGTTCTAAAAAAACCAATAACCAAGGTATAGCTGTAATAATCAGAACTTTAAAAAAGTTGAATAGCTTTACTCTCCTCTCAGATTCTAGTATTGCAGCCAAAGTTACAATCACCCCTACTTTGGCAAATTCTGAGGGTTGAACGTGAAAACCTGCAACATTAATCCACCTTTGAGCCCCTAGAGCTGAAGTACCGATAATTTGCACCGCAATCAAAGAGAGATTGGTCAAAATGTAAATTACCCATTTCCAGTTAACTAAGAGTTCGTAACGACAACGAGCAATTATGAGGGCCAAGATTAAGCCTACTCCTCCCGTCAGCCAGTGCTGCCACCAGTCTGTTAGCCCTTGGTTTTGCTCCACACTGTGGATCATGATGCCACCAAAAAAGGTTATCCCGATATAGACAAATATTAGAGACCAGTCTATATTTTTCCACTTTGAGAGAGGGGACTTTCGGCAACTTCTTAATATTAATTTTTGGGTCATAATTTAGTAATTGAATATTTGATACTTCTCCTAAAGTTATTCATTTACCTGCTAAAGCTCTCAGAAGGCTTTCAATATAATTCTTCCCAAGAGAGACTAGTGGGAGTTGATCTGCTTTGTTGAAATACTTCATTCCTTAGCTCGGACAACAGGTTCGTATAGGTATTCAAACCAGTTTCCATCTAAATCTTTACCATAGAAAGAAGCTGTACCATCTCGGTGTTCATGGATGGGAGAAACATGAATTTCTTGGCCTTTTAAGTTTTTGTGAGCTGTTTCCATTTCTGAGCGATCGCTAAACACAAAGCCAAAATGTGGCCCTGCCTGGTTATAACCAGGACTCAAAAGTGCCAATCCATCATCTCCTGCTTTGAGATATGCCCAATCTGAGTCTTTCCAGGCTATTTCCATGCCTAGATTTTTATAAAACTCTACTGCTCTGTCAACGTCTTGCACGCAAATTGCTACATGGCCTAGTCTTTTTAGTTTCATGATCAAAAATTATTAAAACTCATCTACTTCTAATTTTATATCCCTACCCTAATCTTGAGTGATATTTTTTGTGCGATCGCTAGTTGTCTGTCTACTTAATAGGTGAAGTGTTAATCATATCAGCGTCTGGCTCACGAGTGGTAGCTAGATACTCCCACTACCTCACAATTGAATCTTGACAGACCACTAGTTAATCTACCTAGGAAGAAAATTGTCAATTTTTTGATGATGGCCTGCCTACTTTATATGAATATTTTATGAAGATACAATGACACTGCTGACATCTTCTGTAGAAATTTGCGATCATCAATATAGGAAAAGTTGATTAGTATCAGGATGATCTACGTTAGGTTTTAAGATTATGTTTGGTAAAACACTTATAATAGCTCTGTGTAGTTACCCTAACTGCGCCCCAAATATATCGCTGTCTTCGCCCCAATTAGAAATATACCCCTAAAGCTCATAGTTGTGCTTGATCGGCGATGATATAACCACCTGACTCATGCCAACTCATCTGGATTAATTCCCATTTCCCGTAAACGTTCGGCTAAAAATCGCGATCGCTTTCGTTCATTCTGCAAATCAGTTTCTGCTTTTTCAGCCCGTTGTCGCTCTTGTTCTAAAAGTTGGCTAATTTCTATATAAGAATTAAACTGATTCCCATCAGGCCGGTAAAGCTTTAACTCCAACTCGGATGACTCAAATCGAATCCCCAATCTCGGGCTTACCCAAGACTCCATTGAGGCAATAATTTCTAAACCGTTTTCATCTCGCAACCAACCCCGCAACTGATTGTTATCAGGATTATATATGTAATATTCCTCCACGTCATAGCGTTCATAAAACAATAACTTGCGCTCCATTTCATCTTGAGAATTGCCCGGAGAGAGAATTTCAAATACCACCTGGGGTGAAACTCCTGCTTCCTTCCACTGCTGATAAGAGCCTCGTTTTCCTTTGGGGCGACCCAAAACCACAATAATATCAGGAGCCGTAACAATGTTTGGTTTTCCTTCAACTGGATACCAAAATAAATCTCCTGCTACGAATACATTAGGGTCATTGGCAAACAACCACTCTAGATTTTGTTCAATAACTACGACCCAGCGAAATTGTTCTGTATTATTTGCCATTGGTTGTCCATCGGTATCGGGATAGATAATACTAGGTAGAGTAATTGATTGCACTGATTCCAACATATTTATCCAGAATATTTGTCAAACTGTCTTTCTACTTTAGCATCATACTACCCATATTTCTACTGTACTACAAGAGTTAAATAAGTTAGGTAAGCAAAATTAATTGTATATTTGAAAACTTATAAAAAAAGTTGGATTGTGTTTGAATAGCTGTTTTTAAGTGAGCGATCGCTACCTCTAATTTAGCCTGTTTCAAAAAAAGTAATTGCCAAATTTCCACAAGCAGGTGAATAGTCTGATTGAATTTTGAGAGATAACTGGAAGAAGCGATCGCTTCTTCCAGTTGATTTATTGCGAAAAAACACAATCCCAGATTTTCATAAGCTTCGAGACTGTTAGGTTGAATTTCTATAATCTTTAAATAGCAAGCGATCGCCTCTTTAAATTTCCCCAGTCTCTGAAATCAACTGGCCTGGCTTTGAACAGCAGCTAAAAAGTCTGGTTTGAATTCAATTGCTTTTTGCCAACAATTTATTACTTCTTCACCTTGATAAGCAATAGCATTGCCCAAATTATAATAAGTTTCTGGTTGAGTATTGTTAACTTCAATAATTTGCCAATAAATTTTTTCTGCTAGTTGTAACTACCCAGAATGAAGATATTGAATTGCTGTAGTTTCTAAGATTTCAATTAATTCTGCCATCCCCGCATCAAAATCATCTGGAGTTCCCTCAGTCATTGCTGATAACCAAACAGATTGGGCTGCAACTTCTTCTCCTTGCAAAAATAAAGCTAATCCCAAATATCAATAATTTGATTTAATAGGGGGATTAGCCTGGGTACAAGTTTCATATAAATTTATTGCCTGAGTATATTCACTCTTTGCTAAATATTCAGATGCTTGTTGAATGAGTGGCTCTAAATTCATACTTCTACAGCATCAGATTTCTACAATCTATAACTTTCAAGTTGTCACTATAAATCCGCAGATAACCATATCTATCACAAAATTTATTTAGTTCTTGTTTCAAGAATTCATTAACATTGTTCCAGTCACTATTGGTAATTATACGTCAGTTCGACGAAGCTAAAACAGAGCAGGGGGAAGAGCCGACAGCCCTTTTACCTCCAAATCTAGAGTTGGTTTTTTGGGGCTATAGCTGTAGGCTACTAGCCCTGCCAACAGGTTGACCAGAAAATTAAAAATGCTACGATGACGAGACTGTTGAATCTGACAAATATTCTTGAGTTGCTCGTTGACAGACTCAATCAATGCCCGTTTACGTAACAAAATTTTCTCCATCATCTTGACTAAACGGTTTTTCATGTGTAGCCTCATATAAGTTTAAAAAAAATATAAACTTTTATGTGTTTTTTAGTGGATTTTATTATTTTTCTGACAGAATAAAATAAAATTCAGAGTCAGAATGCGGAGTAGATTCAAGTATTGGGGCAAACCTACTACTTGCACTATAATTTACCGCCCCAACCGCAATGAGTGGTATGTTTCTTTTACTGTCATCACTGACTCACGGACGCCTAAGTTTGGTAGTTCTTCCTCTGCTTATTATGAGTCGATGGTGGCATAAGAAAGTCAAGCCATCTCAGAGATGCCCAAAGTATGGAAAAGTACATAAAGAGTGGGCAGAGCTAAGTAATCCTGAACACCTCTGTGATGAATGGGGATTTGAAATACCAAGAGGAGACCAAGCTTGGGTAATGGTAATGTGGAATGTTGCTGCTCTTATGCAACCGGGGGCGCGGAACTAGCCTCGGAGCGTCGTCGATGCAGTAGGGATGTAGCATGCTACGTTCCTACTAAATCCTCCGTAAGCATACGGGAGGTAATAACTAGGGGCAGAATCGGGGAGAAAAATCTCGTTGTCGCCTGGGTGATGCTAAAGAAACTCCGCCCGTCTACACGGCGGGGGAGTTCATTTTCCACTGACTAATGAATTCAGGGGATTGGGGACTAAGTTCCTATACCACCTTTGGAAGTGGCGACCGTAGGAGCCAAAAAATCTTGTTTGTGCCTAGTAGTCTGTCAGGATTCAATTTTTTGGTATTGAGAGCATCTAGCTCCCAACTAGGATGAAAAACCCTTTAATTTTTACTTGCTCAATCAGTTCAAAGGAAACAGTTAAGA
>JAJEAQ010000185.1 GCA_022822685.1 Trichodesmium sp. jk18x7bins.61 | reverse complement strand
GACAAAGAGATTATTTACAGCAGCGATTTAAGTACCATTTGTTAAAGTTTGCAATGGGGGAGCGCTGGCAACTGGTTCATCAATGGTTAGAAGCAGACTTAGAACATAGTTTTGGCTTAACTCCTACAGAATGGGCAGCTTTCCATGAGCAAATTGATTCAGAACAACAAAATTTGCTAAAGCTAAAGCAACAGGATCTTTCTGATGAAGTGATTGCGAAAACTTTAGGTCGCAAAATTACCCTGGTAAGGAAAAAGTGGTATGAATTACTCGAACTTGCTTGGGAATTACGAAACTATTCAGGATCCGGAACAGGGGCATCAACCGATGAATAACGAAACTAATAAACAGGTATTGATTCAGAACAACAAAATTTGCTAAAGTGAAAGCAACAGGATCTTTCTGATGAAGCGATTGCGAAAGCTTTAGGTCGCAAAATTACCCTGGTAAGGAAAAAGTGGTATGAATTACTCGAACTTGCTTGGGAATTACGAAACTATTCAGGATCCGGAACAGGGGCATCAATCTATGAATAACGAAACGAGTAAACAGGTAGAAGCTTTCGAGGAAAATTTCTTTGATTGGCTATTATCAAAGCCAAGTTCTACAGAAGTATCGGAAGTAGTGGAAAATCAAAAACCTATTGATAATAGGCCAGAAAAAATCAGGGTGGAAAAGCTGAAGTGGGAAGAATCAGACCAACTTGATTCTGAAGAGATTGACTTTCCCTGCCAAGACGAAAGTCAACTACTTACATTGAGAGAAATACCAACTGTGTACAATCGTTTCGAGACTTTATTACAAAAACGGCTGAAAGCCAGTATAGAAGCTAAACCGCCACGATTTCCTTGGGAAAATCACCTACTGGACTACGAATATGAATATCCTGACGTAGAGCAAGGGGATTGGGTTCCTCCGATTCGCCTGTGGGCATCACAAGTGAAAAATCTGAGCAGGGGGAGGCTACCTATACCTCTAACAGAGACTGTATTTGCTCAACTTTTGGAATCTTGTCAAGAGTTAGTGTATTCTGATTTAAGACCAGGTAGTAGATTGGTCAGAGCTGTAGATAATTTGTTCGGAGGCCAATCTCAATCCCTAAATGACCTGGCTGGTTTAGTACTAGCAGGAAGAACCCGTGATGGGGAATTAATTCCAAATCAAGTGACTGCTTACAATGATGCTACTCCTAAGCAACAAATGTTATTGTCTTTGCTGGCTGCTCAGGAGATTTTTTCATTCTTGACTTTGACTTGTCGTTTGAATCAGTCAGCGCTAGAGAGACAATGGCAAACTGCAGTGGGATGGCTCACAATTAAAACTGAATATTTTATTCCTCAAGATAACTCTTCTGCATATTTGACAATTAATGCTCAACTACCGGCAGCAGCAAGCCTGGAGATCCAAGCAAGAGGAGTTCAAAAAAATGCTCAACGTTTAGATGCAGGCAATCTTTGTATAGAGCTATTTGAACCACAACCAGAACAAAAATATGAGCTGATTATTAAATTCCTCAACTGGAAACAACCTTTAAAATTTGTTGTTTGTCTGGAGAAAAATTAATTCAGGGCAATAAAGTTCAGAATTTATAGTCAAGAATGGCTAAAAACAACTATAGCGTGCCTATGCTTTAAAAAACACTAAATTTAACTTAATGATGCACATGAGCATTCCCTCAGCATCTACTAAATAACATTATGTCTAATTCTGCTTCTGGTTGGAAAGTGCGAAATCTACCTCTATTAGGATCTATTTGGCAACAAATAGAAGCAGCACCTAAACCTGTTCCTGAAGATTCTATTCTATTGCGAGTTATGGTGCAAGCATTAGTAATAGTTGGCATCATCGGGGTAGATGTGGCTGCAGGGGTAGCAACAGATGAACTGGCTTTAACTGTTTGGGCAGCACCACTAAGTATTATAGGATCGATTTGGAGCTGGTACAATCGCTACAAACGCAATGTACCAGCTAAATTTTGTCTGGCAATCGGAATGTTATTGGCCTTGGCTGCTTTTTTGGGTAGGTTAGTTGGTGAGTTAAGTGATACACGGCTGTTATTGGCTGAATTATTGATTCAACTTCAGGTATTGCATAGTTTTGATTTACCTAGACGCAAAGACTTGGGTTATTCGATGGTGATCGGACTAATTTTATTGGGGGTTGCAGGTACTATTAGCCAAACTTTAACTTATGGGCCAGTATTGTTGGTTTTTATCGCGATCGCAATTCCTTGTATGGTCTTAGATTATCGTTCGAGATTGGGTTTGCAGCCAAGAGTTGGTAAGAAGTCAGAGCTTCAAAAGCAGCAGAAAATATCTCTATTAGATGCTACCTTATCTCCCAAGCGACTGACAATATTGTTGTTAGTAATTCTTGGATTAGGTTTAGCTATTTTTGCTTTTTTACCTAGGTTGCCTGGTTATCAAGTCCGGACTTTTCCTGTTAGTTCACCAGTTGATTTTAATGCAGAAAATTTCGATGGGCTGACAATCACAAACCCTGGTTATGTAAGTCAAGGTAGAGAAGATGGAGATGATTCTGGAGGTGGAAATGGAAGTAATAGAGAATCTGGCCCAGGAACTTTAGATACGACTTATTATTATGGATTTAATACTAAAATCAACCAAAATTTGCGTGGACAATTAGTTCCTAAAGTCGTGATGCGCGTGCGATCGCAAGCTGAAGGTTTTTGGCGAGTTTTAGCTTTTGATAAATATACAGGTGAAGGGTGGGAAATTTCTCGGAATGACAAAACATTTACTTTAAAACGTCCCCGTTGGTCTTATCAATTTTCTGTTAATTGGCCTCGGCGCAGATCTGAGAAAGAAAAAACTAAAGAAGTAATTCAAAGCTATACAATAGTATCTCAATTACCAAACTTAATTCCAGCTTTATATCAACCAAGAGAAGTATATTTTCCGACGGAGCAAATAGCTATTGATCCTGATGGGAATTTACGTTCTCCACTAGAATTACGGGAAGGTTTAACATATACAGTTATTTCTGAAGTTCCTTACCGAAATCGAACTCTTTTGGGTGAGGCAGGTAGAAGTTATCCAAAGAATATCAGTAAATATTACCTACAAATTCCTCCCGAAATTGTGGAGAAAGTTAGAGAAAAAACTGAAGAAATATTAGCTAATCAAAATAAAGTTGCTAAATCAAGTAATCCAATTATCTCGCCCTATGAAAAAGCGCTTTATTTAGCTCAATATCTTAAACAAAATCCTAATTATAAACTGCAAAAAGAACCACCATTTTTAGCTGAAGATGAAGACTTAGTGTCAGCTTTTTTATTTGGTTATAAAAATAGTCCTGACGGGGATAAAATTATAGGGGGTTATGGAGACCATTTTTCTACTGTTTTAACAGTAATGTTACGTTCTATTGGGATTCCTGCCAGGTTAGTAGCGGGCTATTCTCCTGGTGAGTTTAATCCTTTTACTGGTTTGTATGTGGTTAAAAATACAGATGCTTATGTGATGACAGAGGTATATTTTCCTGGGTATGGGTGGTTTGCTTTTAATCCTATTCCAGGAATGCCATTAATTCCTCCTTCAATTGAAGAAAATCAAACTTTTAGTGCATTGATGGCTTTTTGGAAGTGGGTAGCTGGTTGGTTGCCTTCTCCTGTAACTGGCTTTATGGAAAGATTCATTGGTGGGATCTTGAGAATTATTGGTTGGTTTTTTGCTTTATTTTCCCAGGGTTGGCAAGGCATATTTACTGGTTTAATTTTATCTACTGCTTTAGGCTTTTTGGGTTGGATATTGTACATATTTTGGCGGGGATGGCGTTACCGTAGTTGGTTAGCAAAGTTATCACCAGTGGAAAGTATATATCAACAAATGTTGAGTTTAATGGCTAGTAAAGGATTGGTTAAACCTAGCTTTCAGACACCTTATGAATATACTAAATCTGTTCAGGAATATAATTCTATAAATCAAGTAGAAATAATTGAGGAAATTTCTCAAGCTTATGTGGGATGGCGTTATGGTGGTAAGGAAGTTAATTTAATTAGATTGAAAAATCTACTCCGAAGTTTAAAGCGAAGTATCAGGCATAGATTAAATTAAGGGAAGGAAAAAGTAATATTGTTTCACGAAAGTCAAGAATCAGTGAGACTCTGCTTCGACGACAGGTGCAAGGGAGTGCTGGGCAAGAAAGTCAAAGATTAAACATAAGATTGTATGGGCTAAGAATTTTTACACTACAATTATTTCAAGCAATTATTTCACCTATAACAATGTGAAACTATTTGTGACTTATGGAAAGTAAAATGGTATCAGGTGGGCAAATGTTTATTGATTGAGAGCGATGTTAAATCAGCGTGATATTTGCCTACCTTACTACTACTACTTTATTCATTCAGTAGACATACTACTGAGACTCACTGAGAGTAGTAGCACGTCTAGGCGAAAATGATGGGTAAATATTTTTGAATTTTGGTATTACTTAGTTTGATTCTGTGCAGAGGCAGAAGGTAATTTTGTACCGCAAATTTTGCAGAATTTAGCATCTATATCATGGTAACAAAAACCACAACTACTACAAACTTGTTCTGTCTTATTCGCTGTTTTCAGAAGTTGTTTAATTAAATCTCTTAGCTGAGAAGGAATTAAAGTAATACCTGTTAAGATCATCAATACAGTTAATAAACGACCACTTTCTGAAATAGGAATTACATCACCAAATCCAACAGTTGTCATTGTCACTACTGAAAAATATACAGCATCTAAAAAGGTTTTAAATAATTCAGGATTAACACGATGCTCTACTTGATAAATCAGACCGGAAAAAATGAAAATGATTGTAAATAAAGTAAATATTATTCTGGCAATAATGACTCCATCTTCTGTACTAATCTGAAAGATATAAATTTTGAACTTCAGGAATCGAATTAGTCTGAGAATTCGGAACCATCTTACCAATCTCAGAAAACGAATATCTAAAATTCCTGGAAATATCGGCAAAATTGCCATGAAATCAATAATAGAGAAAAAGCTAAATACAAACTTGATTTTTTGCTCTGCACACCAAAGTCTGACTAAATATTCAACTACAAAGCCTACTAGAATAGCATTATCTATTAGTTCTAATTTTATGATAATTGGCTCTGGAATTGAATAAGTTTCGGTAACAAAAATAGCTGAAGAAAGCAAAATTAGAAAAAGTAGAATAAAATTGATGGCTTTGCCGATAGGTGTTTCAATATCTTCTAAATAAAATGCAAGATTTTTTTTGATTAGTGAAGGTGACATAATTTTCAATTTTCTGCTTCACTTCAATAATTATTAGGCTGGATTTGAATTCGCTGCAGTCTCAGAAATTGTTTGTAAAACTCAGATTAAATTCTGGCGTAGGATGGGTGAGGTGGAAATATCTCCATTGTACTCATCAGAATTTTAGTTGTCCGCCGCCGGCCATCAGAATTAACAACTCTAGCTATCTTGCAGTAGATTGCAAGTTGCAGGAGGTACAGTTCTCGATTTGATAAATCTCCCAAGATTAAAAAAAACTGCTTGACAAACTTTTGTTACTGTACCTCATAAACCTGAAATAAGCTGTAATACTTACTTGACAAACAGTCTCTCACGAAGAAGGGTAAAAATAAAATAATAGTATGTAAATTTTCTCTTATGACTTTTTTGTAGATATTGAATTTAATAGCAAACTCAAAAAAGATAGTTACAGTAAAATCACCTGCAAAATTATTAATGAATTTGTATTTCTCCCCTACCCCTAATACCAAATCCGTCTTAGTAGGCATTAAGGTTAGGATATCCTTCTGTTGCCTCTTGCCTCTTGCCTGTTGCCTTTCAACCTAGGTTGATTAGGACAATCAACTCGTTCCTTGCTATATTAATTTAATTGAGTTAGAAACGATTGTTCTAGCATGCCAAGTTGGATTAGAAAAGGTTGATTGATATATGGGTAGCAAAGACAAGTAATTCCAATTTATAGATGCGGTATGCCATGTCTTAATTTGCTACACAGAAGTCATTATATTCAGAGTAACTAGATTACTACCATATTGCTTTTTCCTGATTCAAAATCATGCTCTACAATGAATGTTAATCTATCTGTAAATTAATTATGTCTGACCTAGAATCTGATTTACATTCTTTAGTTGCGAAGGTTTCACAATTGGAAAGACAGCAAACTCATCTCAAAAAATATGTTGTTAAACTTAAACATACTGTAGATGAGCAAATCGAAAATTTTTATCATCGCCCGGAAACACAGTATATAGAAAATTTGCAGGAAAAGTTGTTGGCTTTAAGTCTCCGTTTAGATGAGTTATTTGCTTTGGGTAATCCTATCAAAAATACTCCCAAAAATCCAGATGAATTTACGGATAAATTATCACTCAATTTGGCAAATTATCAAAGTAAGTTAGTTTTTAACAGAACTGGTAGTCGTGGGGTATTAATAGAAGCATTAGAAACTGTTCAAGAACGATTAATTATTGTTTTTCCTTGGTTAAATTCTCATAGTATAGATGAGTATTTGCTGAATAAATTTCAGGATTGTTTGAATCGCAGTTGTCAGATAGATATTGGTTTTGGATATTTTGGCGATCGCTCTCAAATTGGCAAAGGTAGGCAATATAATGCTTTGGCAGATTTACAACAATTAGAAGAAAGTTATCCTGGTCAATTTCGCTTTAAGCTGCTAGGAACTCACGAGCAATTTTTGGTATGTGATGTTAAATTTGCGTTTGTGGGTAGTCATAATTTGTTAACTTCTGGCGACCAAAGTCTGGAAAGAGAAGTTGGTATTTATGCTACTGATTCTAAAATTGTGCAGGGATTAATTGACTGTTTTGATGATGCTGTTGCTTTGGATGAAGAAGAAATTAATCAAAGTGTAGATCAGGTTGAATTTAGTGAGATTTTAATGGAGGTAGATGAAGAGGAGGAAGAGGAAGAAGAGATTGAGGAAAGTCAACAACCTGTAGTTAGTGCTGAGGAATTTTTGCGTAGATATAAAGAGGGGGAAAGGGATTTTACTGGGATTAATTTGGTTGGTGTTGATTTGAGAGCCGCTAATTTAAGCCATGTTAATTTAACCGGAGCCAAATTCAGAGATGCTAACCTCTGTGAAACTAACTTGTATTCAGCTGATCTCAGTCAAACGAAGTTTTTTAGTACTAATTTGAATCAGGCAAACATGATGTCGGCGAAGCTAAAAAAAGCAAAGTTCATAAATGTCAATCTTAATCAAACTGATTTACGCTCTGCAAATCTCAGTCAAACCAAGTTCACAAATGTGAATTTCAGTCGAGCTAATTTGCAAGGGGTGAATTTTGCTGAAGCTAACTTAAGTGGAGTTAATTTTAGGCATAGTAAGCTATTAAATAATGAAAATTTCAGTGGCGCAAATCTCAGAAAAGTAAATTTGAGTGGCTTAGATTTGAGATATGCAAATTTCATTAATACAGATTTGAGTCAAGCTAATTTAAGTAGAGTTAATTTATTAAATGCGAATCTGGCAGGAGCAAACCTAAAAATGGTTCAAATGAATCAGTCACTTTGCAGTGAAGCGACTGTTTTTCCTGAAGGATTTAACTATACTCAATTAGGTGTTTATTTTGTTGCCCCTGGTGCTTCATTATCCAAGGTAAATCTAGCTGATTATGATTTAAGTAATATAAACTTAAAAGAAGCAGATTTAAGGGAAGCAAATTTATATGGAGTCAAACTATATGAGACTGACTTAAGATCTACAAAATTGAGTGGAGCTAATTTAAAAGATGCTAATTTAGAACGTGCAAATCTGAGTGGAGCTAATTTAAGAGAGGCAAATCTAGATGGAGCAAAACTATATAACACTGACTTAAGATCTACAAATTTGAGTGGAGCTAATTTAAAAGATGCTAATTTAGGACGTGCAAATCTGAGTGGAGCTAATTTAAGAGAGGCAAATCTAGATGGAGCAAAACTAGATGACACTGACTTAAGATCTACAAATTTGAGTGGGGCTAATTTAAAAGATGCTAGTTTAGTTGCAGCTAGACTAACTACAACAGAATTAACAAAAGCCGATCTTCGTAACGTAGAACTTAAGAGCGCAAGCTTGAGAGGAGCTAACTTAGTTTCTACAGATTTACGAGCAGCAAGACTAGATTTTGCTGACTTATCTGGTGCAAATTTAACTGATGCTAAACTAGGTGGAGCTTCTTTGGAGAATGCAAAACTTACAGGTGCAACGATGCCAGATGGTTCAACCCAGGGATAATACAAAAAAAATATAGAAAATATAGAGGTGTATTTTATATTTTTTTATATGATTTTTGATCAACTCTGATCATCGGGCTTTGTAGTTATGCTTTGGCGTCGCATCGCAACTACGAACAAAGATTTTTTTATAAGTAAGTAGTTAATTGACACTCCCCGCGCTGAAGCAGCGAGGATTCTTGGTTCTACGACTCACCATCATCTGGCCAGGCTTCCCCTACCAGACCAGAAGGCCAATCGACCACGAGGGTATAAGTTCCGGTGG
>JAJEAQ010000523.1 GCA_022822685.1 Trichodesmium sp. jk18x7bins.61 | reverse complement strand
TCCCCCGGGAGGCAACAGCCGTGCTTTCCCAGGGGGGTGGGGGGGATAAAAGTTGATTATGGTTGTTTAACCTCACATGATATACAAGCAGACTACAATGCTTTTTTGAATCAAGTTAGGATTTTCAAGAAATAAATTATTTATCTTGTAGGGGCATCCCGCTCCCCCGTAAGATGCTATAGGTGGGGAATAATTTTTTGGTAAAGTAAAAAATCCTCACTCGGAAAATCTCGCAAGAGGACTCCCGTTATAATCACGAGTAACAGGAGAGTATTAATTTTCTCTCCGTTTAGCTCATGTTTTAACTGGCTTAATAGTGTGAGGTAAGAACATAAGTATAAGTATTTTTGGCATTTTAAGGTGGAGGAAAGCAAAATGAAGGCCATGATTCTGGCAGCCGGTAAGGGAACTCGCGTTCGTCCAATTACTTATCGCATTCCTAAACCTATGATTCCTATTCTGCAAAAACCAGTAATGGAATTCTTGGTAGAGTTGCTTCGTCAACACGGTTTTGACCAAATTATGGTTAATGTGAGCCATTTAGCTAAGGAAATAGAGGACTATTTTCGTGATGGTCAGAGGTTTGGGGTACATATTGCTTATTCTTTTGAAGGGCGAATCGAAGATGGAAACTTGATTGGGGAAGCACTAGGCTCTGCTGGTGGTATGAGACGAATTCAAGATTTCTATCCTTATTTTGACGATACATTTGTAGTTCTTTGTGGTGATGCTTTGATTGATTTGGACTTGACGACTGCTGTCAAGTGGCACAAAGAAAAAGGCTCAATGGCTACTGTGATTATGAAACCTATTCCTCGCGAACAGGTTTCTAGTTATGGTGTTGTGGTGACAGATGAGGCAGGGCGAATTAAGGCTTTTCAAGAAAAACCTAAAGTAGAAGAAGCTCTTAGTACCGATATTAATACTGGTATTTATATTTTTGAGCCAGAAGTACTTGATTATATTCCATCTGGTGTTAAATTTGATATTGGTAGTGAGTTGTTCCCAAAATTGGTAGAGATAGGGGTTCCATTTTATGGTGTTTCTATGGATTTTGAATGGGTAGATATTGGTAAAGTCCCTGACTACTGGCGAGCAATTAGGGATGTACTAAATGGCAATGTTAAAAATGTTTCTATTCCTGGTAAAGAAGTTTTTCCAGGAATTTACACTGGCTTAAATGTAGCAGTTAACTGGGATCAGGTTGATATTAAAAGACCTGTTTATATTGGTGGTATGACGAGAATTGAAGATGGAGCCAAAATTGTAGGACCAAGCATGATTGGTCATAATTGTTGGATTTGTAGTGGGGCTGCTGTAGAGAGTAGTGTCATTTTTGAATATTCCCGTTTAGGTCTAGGAGTTCGTTTAGTTGATAAATTAGTATTTGGTCGTTATTGTGTGGATAAGACAGGAGTATCAATTGATGTTCAAGCTGCTGCCCTCGATTGGTTAATTACCGACACTCGTTATCCTTTCCCTTCTGAACCCCCTCTAGAACATGAAGCAATACAAGATATACTACGGCAAAATGGCTCTTAATTTTTGGAGTATTTGCACATAATTTCCCGCCTGGTCCCCATTTATAGGATGAATTTGTTTGCTTAGGCAACCCTAGTCTGGGAAAATTTCCTAAGTCCTGATGCCTAATTCATCCCCCTACTAAGCAACGCCGGTCTTAGATCTTCAATCTTGATGTTTCCCCAATTAAATAAAAAGTGCAGAATCCTTTGGTCTCTCCAATAGAACACAATATTTGGCTGTGGAGAGTTGTCAAGAGTCAACTTCCAGGAATTCTCAAGGCAAGTTATAGGCGATCACGCAGGGGAAGGGACTTCTATCGCGGTAGGGATGGGTCGCATGATCGCTCCCTATTAATAGCAAACTCAAAAAAGATAGTTACAGTGAATTTCTCACCCCAAACTCCTAATTTATAGTTACCAACTACTCCCCAAAAAAAGCTGTGTAGCAATATACTTTGAAACTGGTATAAGCTTTATGAGTGAGAATTGCTATACTTTGCTTTTAATATTTAGGAGAAGCTAAATTTCTAAACTTAGTAAACTGTGGATCGAATAATAATTTCACTGTACCAATAGGGCCGTTACGATGTTTTGTAATAATCACTTCAGCAATTCCTTGATCGGGTGTATCTGGTGAATAATATTCATCTCGATAAAGCATAATTACTAAATCTGCATCTTGTTCAATAGAGTTGTGCACAATGATGTTATTTGCTACAAAATTATGGAGACTAGGCACAGTTAAATCAAACACTTCTGCTGCACCATCTGCTTCTATTGCCACAATTTCATCCCAGTAAATATCACCTTGGAAAACCTGCTCCAATTGAGGAGAATTGATGACTTGCTTGACTCTTTCATTCCGAATAAAACCTCCAGACAATACCAACTTTGAATTATTGATTGTTTGCCAAGATTTACAAGATATTGGTCTGGGAATAGCAATATTTTGTCCAATACTAAGCGCTGCGAGTTTTTCCCATCCTTGTATAGTTAAAAAAGGATGATTAGCTGTGGCTCTAATCAGTCGTCCCAAAGCAGTTTTCAAACAAAATATTGGTTTAACTCCAGTTGAAAATACTCTGCTAACCATAGCCGACTCAATTTTCCATGTATTTTCATTCAATGCCCAAACCGCAAAATGGGATTTGCCGAGAAGACTAGAAATAGGAACTTGTTGACTATTATCTGCCAAAGAAATTAAAGTTTCTCCAGTCAAACAACCAGACTCTCTTAAATCAGACATCATTGGTCGTTTATTAGTTCGAGATTCTACACTTCTGCTAAGTTGAGATAAAGCAATAATTGGTACAGAAAGTTCTCGTGCTAAACCCTTCAAACTGCGAGTAATTCTTGCCAACTCTTGTACCCGATTATCACTACTACTGCTCTCCATCAATTGTAAATAATCTAATAGAATTAAACCCAAAGCTCCACCTTGTTCAGTTTGTAAATGTCGCGCTTTTGAACGCATTTCATTCACAGTAATATTAGGAGTATCATCAATAAAAATTGGCATTTCCGAAAGAGTACTAATAGCTTGAGTTAAAGGTTCCCACTCATTCTGACTAATACGCCCAGAGCGCAGACGATTACTTTCTATTCTGGCTTCGCTTGCTAATAGTCGTAATACTAACTGTTCCTTAGACATTTCTAGGCTAAAAATTGCTACTGGTAACTTTTGATTGGCTGCAATACTATGACCAATATTCACTGCAAAGCTAGTATTATGGAGGCAAATATCATTGGCTACAAAATTATGAGTTTCTGGTATCGTTAAATCGTATACTTGCTTTACTCCTACTGCTGTAATTGAAATAATTTCATCCCAATAAATATCACCGTTTTCTAATTGTTCAACTAATAAATTATTATCCATGAATAAATTTAATATGCTTGACTCTAAGCCTAGATTTTCTGAATCTAAATTACCAATATCTGCAATAAAATTTTTCAGAGATAAAGCATCTGTAATAGTTAATTGCCAAAAACTTTCATCCGCTTTTTGTGGGGAGGCAGAAGGTTCCGTCATGAAACCAGCAGAAATTCTGGGCTTTTGGCTTTTTGGATTTAATACTCCTCCATTTTTACGGTCTCTACAATTGATGGGGATTCCCACACCCATCCTCTCTTCCCTTCTGCCTGCTGCAACCTTTTCAATAGCAGCAACAATTCCAAATCTCAGCAATATATGCTGTATCTGTCTAACAAGTTTTTCACTAACCGTACAATAACCTATATTTACTGCTCCACTCTCAAATAATTTTACCCATCCATCAAGTGAAAATAGATATCTCACAAACAAAGCTAATTGTAACTTTTCTAATTGGAACACAATCGGATAGAGGCTACAATCATCATAATTTATGAGCAGATGAAACTGATTTTCTGGAATAGTTTCATTACCAAAAATATCTAATCGACGTGGTACAGCAATTTTCTCGCCTGCTGTCAATTCTGCCAAAGGTTTCCAACCATCAATTGCGAGAAAAGGATGAGTAATTGTTGTTTCTACAAACCTTCCTAGTTTGGTAGTTACTCTCAATACTGGTTTAATTCCATCATCAATAAAATCAGAAGGTTTAGTAATGTGAAACTTCCAGTTTTTCCCTAAAGTTAATAATTCGGTTTTTTGCTTTTTATAAATTTCTGCCAAAGTAGTCAAACTACCATCTTTTTGAAAAACCAAAGTATCATAAGCAGCACATTTTCCCATTGATGGGCGACCAGCTACAATAATTAAATCAGACCTTTGAAAACCTCCAGTCATTGCATCCAAATCATAAAAATTACAGGCAATACCAGGTAAAGCTAGTCCTTCATTTCTATCTTCAATATCCTGAAAAGTATTGATTAAAGTTTCAGAAATAGGTACTAAATCTTGTTGGGGTTTATCTTGAGTCAGAGCAAAAATTTTTTGTTCTGCTTGGTCAAGAACTGTTTCTAATTTAGTTGATGTTTGAAAGCCTAAATCAACAATTTCATTTCCAGCTCGAATTAATTTTCGTCGGATATATTTATCAATTACTAAGACTGCATATTGGTCGATGTTGACTGCCGAAACAGTTCGTTCTACCAGTTGAGCTATTTTGAGCTGACCACCAATTTTTTCTAATTGATTATTATCTGCAAGCCAGCTAGTAACAGTCATTAAATCTGTTGCTTTGCCCTGACTATAGAGTTGCCACATTGCTTGATAAATAATTTGATGAGCATGAATAGCAAAAAATTCTGGGCGTAACAACTCTGTGACTCGGTTGATTGCTTCTGGATCAAGGAGAATACCACCTAAAATAGCTTCTTCGGCTTCAATATTTTGGGGAGGTAGGTGATAGTTATCTGCACCACTAACTTGAGGACTAATTTGAGAGTTAGGTTCATTTGCCATAAGACATAGCCAAAATATTTTATGACTTCAAAGAAGGAAAAATTAACTCCCTTTGGGATAGGCAAGAGGGAAGAGGCAAGAGCACCGAGACCATGTATCGACTAAAGGCGCAAGGGAATGTGTAGGTTCGAGATGCAAAAGTCTTGGTAGAAGAGGGTTTGAGTCCCCCACTATATTTTTTCATTAGTGGTTGGCCTGTTGATTTTCATGTCGCGGAGCGTTTTATGTCGGCAACAAAAGATAATAGTAGAGCGTGGTGGAAATAAACCTCGTCCATATTGAAACCTAGAGTTTTAGCCCAAACCGAGGATTTTTTGGTTAGCGATCGCCTGTAGGTCAAAAATCACCTAGAAGCATTTGAAGAAAAACTCTGAGTTTCAAATTAGACGCAGTTTAACTAACCAGAGACAAAACACTCAAAGCCCTACTAAATTAGAGACTGTTTGTAAAACTCAGATTAAATCCTTGCCTAGGGTGGATGAGGCGGAAATACCTCCTTGTGATCACCAAGGTTTTATAGCGCTACCCATTCAGGTTAGGACATCCCTCTGTTGCCTCTTGCCTCTTGCCTTTCAGCCTAGATTGATTGTCCTCACCAAAGAATGTACTGCTATATTTGTCCGCCTTAACCCACCAAAATTAAGCATTCTAGCTATCTTAATATTTGCTTTATAAACAGTCTCTAATACTTTTGCCTTTTGCTTTTTGTCTTTTGTGTAGGGACACTAGCTACCAACTACTTGAACTTCTACTTCAGCAATTACTTCTGAATGAAGTTTAATTTTTGCTTTATAGAAGCCAACTTTGCTAATCTCTGGCAAGGTGACACCACGTCTATCAATTTCTTGACCAGCAGATTGTTGAATTACTTCCACCAATTCTCTATCGGTAACTGTACCAAAGATAGCATCGTTTTCACCTACTTGTTTAGCAATTTTGAAGCGACCAATTGTTTCCAAGGCAATTTTTTGAGCTTCTGCTGCCTGCTTCAATTCTATTTGTCTTTGTCGCTCTTGTTCTCTACGGCGTTCTACCTGTTTGAGAACACCTGGAGTAGTACGAAAAGCAATTTTCTTAGGAATCAAATAGTTAC
This sequence comes from Trichodesmium sp. jk18x7bins.61, assembly GCA_022822685.1. Lineage (GTDB taxonomy): Bacteria > Cyanobacteriota > Cyanobacteriia > Cyanobacteriales > Microcoleaceae > JAJEAQ01. The sequence goes on along the minus strand of JAJEAQ010000523.1, from coordinate 901 downwards.
GGGCATAACCAGGGGCGACTTCTACTACGTCTCCTGATTTGCCTAATTTGTTGACATCTTGATTTAAGACTACCTGCATTTTTTTGGCCATGACTTTAATTTTAAGATTTTAACTCAAAACCTTAATTATACTCTAAATTGAAAGAATAAATTCTAGACAGAGAAATGGCGATCGAAAAACTTAGGGAATGAATTTGAGCTATAACTGTAGCTAAGAATAATTTAGTTGCTACTATAACTACGATTAAACCTGTTCTGAATTTGCCATAAAATAATAATGGTTAAATTCCTCCTCTGTTGAAAATTTTATTCTCAAATCTCGTAAATATCCTATATATTTTAGTTGGAAAAAAAATTGTGTATGACGGAATTAAAAATTAATTACCAGTCTAAATTCTTCTCCATCATAAATAAATACTCTACCTATCTTAATAGGTTATTTGCAAACAATCTTTTAAAGTTATAGGGATGATAAGTTTTTAGAATGGAATAGCCATGGTTAGGATTTGTGGATTTTTTATTGATAAAGACCATACTAGCGATTGCCTGATTTACTATAACACCTTCCTCTCTTGCTGATTGAATTTCTCACTTTTCATCAAGGTAAAAATCATCATAAAATATACAGAGTATTTCATATTTATGAGGTACAGTAACAACAGTTTTTCAACCAGTTTTTTAAATGCTGCGGATTCATCAAATCAATGACTTTACCTGATTTCTCTGCAATCTGTTGTAAATACTTAAAATTTGCAAGGGAGACAAAAATGAAACAACAATCCTTGAAAAATATCTTAGGAGTAATCCTGACAAGCTTATTAATAGTTTTTACTTCTTGCCAACAAGTTCCTAGTTCTGACACTGTTACTATTCGTAGTGCCAATAGTGAATGGATGAAAGA
>JAJEAQ010000537.1 GCA_022822685.1 Trichodesmium sp. jk18x7bins.61 | reverse complement strand
AATTAAATATGGATTTAAGTCAGAATAGTTTCTCATAGGAGATAAAGCTTCCGCTAAAACTGGGAATTTTAAAGTTTGGGAAATTTGAGCGATCGCCTGACAGTATTCTTGAGTTTTTTGGGGTTGTGCTAAACCAGCAATAATAATCCCTTGCTGAGATTGAAGTTGATTTTTTAAAGATGCTATAAAGTTAGAGCTGGGAAGAACTTCTGTCGCTAAAATTGGTTGTACATTACTAAAAAAATTTTTGGGAAATTTTGATTCTAGGGCGTTAGCCTCTGTTTGAGGTAGAGGTGGTAAAGGATCTCGAAAAGGAATATTAAAATGCACAGGCCCTGGTGTAGGAAAGGTAGTTTTTTCCCAACCATAAATAACTGTTTGTCTTAAATATTCTAGTATTTTGATTTCTACTGAAGGCCAACTTAATTCTACTTGCCAGTTCGGATAATTACCATATAACTTAACCTGATCTATTGTTTGACCAGCATGACAATTTCGTAATTCTGGGGGTCTATCTGCAGTTAAAACTAACAGTGGGATACAACTTTCTTTTGCTTCTATTATGGCTGGATAAAAGTTAGCTGCGGCAGTGCCAGAGGTACAAACTATCACAACAGGTTGATGATTTTTTCTAGCTATCCCTAGTGCAAAAAAAGCCGCAGAACGTTCATCAAGAATAGGAATAGTTTCAATTTTTGGGTGGGTGGCGAAGGCAAATGTTAGGGGTGTGGAACGGGAACCAGGACTAATAATTGCTGTGGTTAATCCTAGATTTTTTAATGTTTCTACTAAAATTGATGCCCAGACTGTGTTGATATTGCGAAAGTCAATTGACATTATTCAGTTTTGAGTGTTCAATACTTATACCTTTAATTATTAATTTGGGGATTGTTCTCTAAACTAGAGCTTTTAATAATGTTCGCAACTTGAGTTGAACTTCTGCTAGCTCCTTATTTGGTTTTGAACCAGTAACTATACCAGCACCTGCATAAAGTCTGGCGCGATCGCCGTCTATCAAAGCAGATCTAATACCCACAGCAAACTCCCCATTTCCCTGATGATCTATCCAACCTATGGGTGCTGCATAAAGTGAGCGGTCAAAAGTTTCAAAGTTTTGTATTTGTTTTTGGGCAATATCTCTGGGCACTCCAGCTACCGCAGGAGTCGGATGGAGTTCTTCTAAGATTTCTAACAAGTGAATACTTTGAGAAATTTCTGCAGTTATTGGTGTCCATAAATGCTGAATATTTGACAATTGTAGTAGATGAGGCTGGGATGAATAATGAGGCTTTAATCTTAAATCATGGAGACGTTTAATAATAAAGTCAATCACAAATTGATGCTCTCGTAAATCTTTTTCACTGCATAATAAACTATTGGCTAGTTTGGCATCTTGAGTAGGCGTTTTACCTCTGGGTGCGGAACCTGCTAAAGCATCTGTCACTAATTGATGATTATTAATACTAATTAAGCGTTCTGGACTTGCACCTATGAAATTTTGACAGTTACCGTTGCTAGTAGAAAATACATAGCAATCTGGATATATGAAGCGTAAGTTATTTAAGGATTTGATTAAGTTAAAAGGAGTTTGAGAATACATATCTATAGCATGAGCTAAAACAATTTTTCGGAAATAATTTGAGTTAATTAAGTCTAGGGCAGAAGCTACTGAATTTTTAAATTCTTTTAAATGATTGACATTAATTTTCCGAAGATTTTTGTGAGTCTTGCTTAAACTTGATAAAGAAGAGTTATTAATCTGACTAATTTGCTGAAATTCATGCCAAACTTTTTGGGAAAGATTTTTGATATTTATTGAATTAGTGATAACTGTATTAATGACCAGTACATTGTGATTATTTTTCTGTGTTATTTGCCAGCGTGGTAAAAATATAGTTGCTGGAGGAAAGTGGGGATTTATAGATGGTTTTTCCTGAGACTTACCATTTTGATGAAAGTTCAGAGGATGAGTTTTGGAATCTTGTTCAAAGAAAGTAAAACTACAAAAAAAGTGAGGACCTGAAAAAGGTAAATGTGTCGCTCCTAGAAAAATTGTATTCTTTAGGCATGACTGCATAAAATATTGAGCCTGTAAAAAACGATTTCCACCAGTGGCGGTGAATTGGGTAGCAACATCAATAGCAGCGATCGCCAAACTATTTTTGTGGATCTTTGTTTTTCCAGTAGCTTGTTTTTCAAAATAAAAATGTAGTTGATGAGGTTCCCAAATTTCTTGCAATACTGCTAGGGGATCTACTGGTAATATTTCCAGAGAAATACTAATGATTTTTGGCTGCACCTGATCTGTTAATGTCTGCTGAAAACTTAACAGAAACTGATGCAGCTCTTGATAGCTTTGAAATAGATTAACAGGAGTTGGTATTACAGGCATGAAAATAAGAATAGCAAATTTTCACTCAATAACAGATAGTAATTGGTGGGGCTGTCTAATTAACAGTAGCCCAATTTATCCCCTTGAAGAACGTAACCTAACCTGACTTTGATCAGCCTGTACAAAATTAGTAATCGTGGGGCAGGAAATTGAGGCCGACTGGTCTGTTAAAAATTCAATTGTTGGGTAGTGGGAGTATCTTCCTCCTGTGATGAGGGAAACTCTCAAATTATCAACACTTTACCCACTGCCTAAACAGACCACTACTGAAAATCTCCTGATTTATGATTCAAGAAAGTTAGAGCCCCTTTGTGAGAATAGAGGATTGGAGATTATTCAGGCAAGTATAAAGGCCAAATCCCATTAAATGTAAATGAAAAATAAATTAAATTATTTTTTGTTAAGATTGTGATCTGAATTAGAAATTAAAGTGGTGTGGAGATGAAAAATTATTATTAGTAAAAAAAACCTCTCCAGAGTTAAGTAGTCGAGCTTAAGAAATTTAACTATGACAATCAACTCAGAGGAATATTGTCACAATCAAAAATGAATCATCAAAGTAATATGACAGTAAAAACAATAAATAAATCTCAGCAAAAATTATGGCTAGCTGCGATCAAACCACCTATGTACAGTGTAGCAATCATGCCTATCTGGGTAGGAACTGCAATAGCAATCTGGGAAAAAAATTCTATTAATTGGTCAATCTTTTCAACATTTATGACTTCAGCAATTTTAATCTTAGCCTGGGAAAACATTAGCAACGATGTGTTTGACTCAGAAACAGGCATTGATCAAAATAAACACCATTCTTTAGTAAACCTGACAGGGAATAAAGACTTGATGTTTTGGTTAGGTAATCTATGTTTACTATTAGGAATTGCCGGAGTTGTAACAATCAGTTGGTGGCAGCAAGATTTCACAGTAATTGGATTAATATTATCCTGTTGTTTTTTAGGATATGTTTATCAAAGTCCTCCGTTCAGATTAGGATATCAAGGTTTAGGAGAAATTCTCTGTTTTTTTGCTTTTGGTCCTTTGGCAATTTCTGCTGCTTACTATAGCCAAACACAATCTTGGTCAATCACAAGTTTAATAGCATCAATAATTATTGGCATTACTACTACTATTATTCTCTTTTGTTCCCACTTTCATCAAGTAGAAGATGATTTAGCAGCAGGTAAGCGATCGCTTATTGTGGGAATGGGAACTCAAGCAGGCTCTCAAGTATTAAATTGGTCTTGCGGAATTATTTTTGTACTCATTTCTATTTGTGTAGGTTTGGGATTTTTCCCACTGTGGGCTCTATTAAGTTTTGTTAGTTTACCATTTGCCATTCATCTATGTCGCCATGTTAGTAATTATCACGACCAACCAGAAAAAGTTAGCAACTGTAAGTTTATTGCAGTTTATCTACATTTTTTGAGTGGGTTACTATTGAGCGTAGGGTTTATGATCTGATGTAACCATATTTTCTGTTCTGGGGACAAGACATAGGGAGAAATAGCTCAACAATATGTTATAATTCGTAACGTATAAAAGTCGGTAGTAACAAAATTACTTGTGAAAAGGAGTATTTAAGAGATGATTGATAAAGTTCAAAAAAGTGAAAAAGAGTGGAAAGAGCAACTCACACCAGAACAGTTCCGTGTAACCAGAAAAAAGGGAACTGAAAGACCATTTACAGGAGAATATTACAACAACAAAGAAACAGGAATATACAAATGTGTTTGTTGTGGTACTGACTTATTTAGTTCCGAAGAAAAATATGATTCTGGTACAGGTTGGCCTAGTTATTGGGCACCAATTAATCAAGAAAATATCAAAGAAGAAAAAGATCTAAGCTTATTTATGCAGAGAACAGAAATTCTTTGTAATAAGTGTGATGCTCATCTGGGTCATGTTTTCAATGATGGTCCCCCACCAACTGGGTTACGTTATTGTTTGAATTCCGCAGCTTTGCAGTTTGTTAAGTCTTAATAATTGAAGCAGATGTAGCGAAACTAGATGAAATTTTTATTAGCCATTCATCCCACACTTTTGTTCTAGGAAACCTCTGTTGCTTCAGCGCGGAGAGGGTTCAATGAAAACCTAAGTATCAGTATGAGATGAATGGCTATATTTTTCTACTCACTTTGCTCGTACGCCTTTTCCGAATTACTGCAAAGCAATGTGTTTTTTAGTGTGAAAATCCCCTTTTAAATTAACCAACTCCGGTCAAGTAGGCTCACTTATTTCTTCTTTGAACTACCAGCTCCACTAGATGAAATTCGTATCAGTCCTATCAATATGACAATCTGAAAAAAAATATATAATACTTAATCAGTTCAATCAGGCATGTACTTTTTACTGCCTCCCCTCTAAAGCGTTTGCCTTCTGCCTTACCCCTCCTCAAATAGTACTAGCTAAACTGAATTTAGTACAAAATATTGATATATAAATTTTGGTATTTTGTGTATGAAGCTAGCATCAAAAAAATTGAGCCAAAACTTTAGACCAAGCCAAATTGTTTATTTGAAATATGGAGATACTTATTTATACGCAGAAGTAATTCAGGTACTATAAAAACGCAGAATGTGTTGAGTTCGTCCTTTAGTTTTAAAAGTATTTGTTTCAGAAAGTGATTGTGAAAATCAGCAAAATAATTCATAAAAATCCTAAGGATTCAGGTCCTATAGAAAAGCCTATAAATCTTGATGGATAAGCATTTACGGCAATTGCCTCCCCCATCCTATTCTCAATTATAGATTGCTACAAGCCTTTGTTTTCGTGATTATTGAGAATGAAGCTGTGAAATTGCTGAGTCAGTCGTTTTCAGAAGTCTCTCTATAACTGGGTTTGAGATACCTGAATCCTTACTCGAAAATTAAGACATTTTATTAAGTTAGTTTGGCAAGCTGCTCCGGATGCTTTTCCTATGATTCAGATTGGATTTATTGGAGACGAAATAAATAGTAAGTATTAATCATAGTATGAGAGCAGGACAGAAAAAATAAAAGAACTGATTCCAATTCATAAAAACTATGATGAGCATATGCCAACTTAGCTTTTGCTCTCAAAATTAGGAGGACGTAATTATCAGACTTATACCTATATAAGGAAACAGATCAAGTTTGAGGCGAAATTTTAGTATAGATGATGGCATCAAGTATCAATCAAAAAATCTTGGATGTCCTTCTAACTTATCATCTGGAAAAGGTAGCATCTAGCTATTAATACGAAACCTTATATACGTAAGAATAAAAATTTTTAAAGACTATCAGAACTCAGAATGCTAAGTAATATATAAGTATTTGTTACCCTACCAAATATGGGCAGCAATAAGTTGATAACGAAATCACAAGCTGAGCCTCCCATTATGTCATTTCAGTCTTTGAGAAATATAGTTACTCAGGTTTCAGGAAGACCACTAAGTACAACTTTAATAGTGCCTTTTGTCATGCTAACCTTAGGGACAACTGGATTG
>JAJEAQ010000017.1 GCA_022822685.1 Trichodesmium sp. jk18x7bins.61 | reverse complement strand
GGTTTTAATATAGAAGTGGGGGTTATTGGATTGCCATTAGAGGGTGAAGTTCGTATTAGAGGAGTTCTTGAAAATAAAAGCAAAGTATTATTGGGGATAGTCCACTATCGCCGCCTACCTTTGCATTCTAATTATCAAGCTCAGTTACAAGCTTTGGTGTTTACATCTGTAGGGCGATCAGGAACCACATGGTTGATGCGACTCTTTTCACAACATCCATCTATTATCACCAGTGAATCCTATCCCTATGAGTTTCTAGTATCACAATATTGGATGCAGATGTTGAATATTCTTTCACAGCCACGGCATCCTCAAAAATTTTATGGGGCTTACTTTTATGAAGAGTATCAATCGATTGGACCTAATCCTTATTATGGGAAAGCTGATGGGGATGCAGCTAATGATTGGCTAGGACGTGATTATCCAGAACAGTTAGCAGATTTTTGCCGACAGAGTATAGATAATTTATATCAACATATGGGATGTGCTCAAGGCAAGCTCCTCCCTCAACTTTCTGGTAATACAAATAATCATCAGCATCAGCCACTGTACTTTGTGGAGAAATTTCTGCCCAACCCCCACCGAAAACTTTTATTAGAAGTCTATCCCCAGGCAAAAGAAATTGTTCTGGTGCGTGATTTTCGAGATATTCTCTGTTCTGCACTAGCTTTTAATACTAAGAGAAAATATTTATCTTTTGGAAGGCAACGAGTCGATAGCGATCGCGAGTATATTCAAACTACAATTAAAAATACTGCGGCCAATCTACTAGGGATATGGCGACAAAGAAAAGAACAAGTACACCTAGTACGTTATGAAGATTTAATCTTAGCTCCTGAACAAACTTTAAGTGATATTTTTGCATATTTGAATTTAGATCATAGCAGTTCAACTATTTCTAAAATTTTGGCACAAGCATCTGAAGATACTCCAAAGTTGAAGTATCACAGAACTACTGATAGTCCTCAAGAATCTATAGGGCGTTGGCAAAAAGATTTAGAACCTTCTCTAAAAGCTCTATGTACTGAAGTTTGTCGGGAAGCTTTAGAGCAATTTGGTTATAGTCTTACAGGTGAGGAAAAATTATCTCCTTTGCCAAAACTAACTATCAAGCCTGAAGTTAAGGCTAAACCATCATTAGTTCCAGTTAATTCTAACTTGGCAACTCCCACAGAATCAGCATTAAAAAAACTTGAACAAATCAAGTATAAGATTCAAAACATCAAAGCATCTTTAGAGCAATCCTAGTATTCATGTTTTTTTACTAGAAAATTAGAGAGTCTTTTCTGTACTCTTGAATTGCTTTATTGTAGGTAGTCAAATCAGTAGAAGTTATCTTTTATTTGTTCCCTAATTACTCACTAGATATTTTTATGTATTAACTGAAGATACAAGCTGACTAGCAGGTAACTTTCCACATCGCGTTTTTGGATGATTTGCATAGTTATTTGTTAAGTGATGAACTGTAGGGAACCACTCTACATATTTCTTACCTTTTTGAATAGGCACAACATGTCTTGATTTAAAACCTTTAGGTATATTTTCATACAACAAACCCATTGCAGCTCCCTCTCGAATTCCCATTTTACTTGTTTTCAGAGAATCATCTTTATGGAAACTAGGTGAAATTATATATTCAGCCATCAGTTCCCTATCTAGTATCCAAAAAGCTTGATATGGATATGCTAAATTTATAAATTGATACTCTCCTAATTCAATACTTTTCCATTGGTTAACATTAGTCTTACGACAAAAATCTGTACTCATCCACATACCATCTTTAAATCTTTGTTCTACTCGGATAAATCCGGGAATAAGTTGATTTTTATTAAGAATTGGTAGAAACTCTAGCCAATATAATAAGTTAACCCAAGATAGTTCAATATCATTTTCCAAATCTAGAAAAATATCATATTGTGGATTGGTGGAATTGTATGCAGAGTACATCAGCTCCTTATGAGCCCATGTTAGATAGAAATTATTCTTGAGTGGCTCACATAGTAACTCTATCTGATAAGTATGTATTAATTACTGATTTAAATGATGTTAAAGATTGCTCGGAAACTTCATGATTAATAATTCTGACGATTTCTAGATTTGAACATAACCAAGAACATCAAGAGCGTAATACTCTAGCTAAATATTGAAGTCGCTCTTGTTTATATAAAATGTAATACAACAATAAATATTGAGTTTTAAAGGATTCATCAAAGTTGGATTATTAATTAAGATCTCCCCATTCTTTTCAAAATACTTTAATAAATGATTATTGTTATTGTTATCTTTGGGATTTTGCTTAAGTTCTAAATGAGACTTAGAACTTAATTTTTATGACTCACTTTTAATAATATCTAGCCGAACTTGTACTGACTCTAATTCTTGCCTAATCTTTCCATACTATCTGTTAATTCTTTAAAGTTTCGACATATCTGTTTTGGAGCTAGTGCAAGATTTTTCAATCAGTAAATTAATATCACGATTAAACCAGTCCAGAGATTCAATCTTGAAGACGTTATTAATGTATTCAATATCTTGAGAAAATATATCAAACAGAATATCAACTTCTTTTTGATATATTTTAGGTATTACATTATTTTTTTTGACTTTTTTTAAATTACCAGATGTAAATTTTCCATTGATTTTATCTTGGCTTGCCAAGTCAATAGTTAAATAGTCATCTATTACTTTGAGCTGAAACCCTGGATTATAGTATTGATCAATTTTGATAGGATGGTGGCAACTAAGCTCTAAAGCCATCAATAGTTTTTTGAGCACGTTTTCTGGGTGCTGCACTATATCATCAAAGAATATAACAATAAAGTGTTTGTTAGAAAATTCTTTCTCCCAGTTACATAGGTGACGCTTGTAAAAAGATAATTCAGCTATTCCATGTTCACCCAAGCAATCAAGGATACTTTCATTACCCAGAAAACGACCTTGTCTAAAATGATGAAAATAAGCAGATATAGCTCTATGCACTGGATTACGAAGTGCCAGTATGAATTTAACATTACTTCCCAAAAACTGTTTGATGGAACTTGGTATTTTTCTATTTCTGCCAAGTGGTGGATATTTTGAGTTTTGATCGTATGTCCAAAAATATCCTGGTGTAGATTCACCTACTATTTTCTTACCTCTTCCTTGCGAAAAATTACTTAAATACTTCTCAAAATCAATCTGATTAAGTTTTTTTGGAGCTACAAAATAATTCAATTCTTTAGGAGTAGACATGAAAACATCAGGATGCTGATCAAGGCATTTATGAACCCATGTAGTGCCACATTTCTGAGCACCTATACAAATCAAATTTGGATAAACTAAACTATCAGTACTAAGCATAATTATTTATTTAAAAAAACATAAAAAGTGAATGTCAAGATTTGATCATACCATAAACTATGAATTGGGCTGGAAGAGAATGAAATTAACAATGGAGAACGGTAGCAAGCCATGAACAATAAAGATAAAGTAGCATCTCATTGGTCTAGTGTGACGAAAAACAGCCAGAAAACCTCAAATTTACGGTTGAGATGGTGGCAAAGTCCTTATATAATCAGACACATAAACAAAAAAAATTACAGGTTTGCCACTAGATGGATTTTCTCAAGGTATTACCCAGAAAGCTATAAAAATGGCAGGAGATCGGTGTCCTTTTGTTTCTGGTGTATCTGTGGGCTGTGGGAATGGACAAAAAGAAATGACATTAGTACGTCAAGGTGTGGTTTCTTCGTTTCAACTTTACGAGCTTTCCCAAGTTAGAATTGAGCAAGGTAAAAGATTAGCAGCTAAATTTGGCCTCGAAAACAAAGTGAATTTTATCCAAGGAGATGCTTTAGACGTAATTATGGAAAAAGAATGCTTTGATTTTGTTCACTGGAATAACTCTCTTCACCATATGTTAGACGTAGAAGCAGCTATCAGATGGAGTTATAAAGTTCTCCAAAAAGATGGAATGTTCTATATGGATGATTATGTAGGGCCAAATAGAATGCAGTGGTCAGACAAAATGCTAAAAGTTGCTTCTCAAGTCAGGGCTATTCTACCAGAAAAATATTTAACTAATCCCAAAAACCCTAGTCAGTTACTACCAAAAACTATAGTTCGAAATAGTGTTGAATCCATGATTGAGATTGATCCTTCTGAAGCAGCAGATTCTGAAAGGATTATTGACTCGATAAAAAAATATTTTCCCAAAGCTGAAATAACTCTTACCGGTGGAGTAGTTTACCATCTAGCTTGCTCTGATATTCTTCATAATTTTAATGAATCGCAAGATCAGCATATTTTAGACTTTCTGATGCTTATAGATGATTTGTGTGTAGAATTAGGCGAAACTCATTATGCAATAGCTTTAGCAATTAAATAAACTTTTAGTCAAAATTTAACCCAAACACCTTCATCCCGATTTTGATTAAATTTCTTAGTTAAAATTGAACCAAAAACTAATAATATTATGTCGGTTAGGTTTGAGACTTTTCCAAGCATTATCGAGAAAAGCGATCGCTCCTTCGAGACTTAAATGTTCTAGAAGATGTTCTCCATATACATATTCCAAATCATTAAAAGGCCAAGGTTTAGTTACATCCATCACTTGGTTTATACCAGGAAAAGGGCGAATATCGACATTCCACCAGTCAGACATGATATTATGGGGGCCACAACCCACTTGCACTTTTTCTTGCCGTTCGGATGATTTGGGTTATTGCTTGATATATTCATAAACTTGATTAAGATATTTTTTGATTAATACCTAATTTTAATTAAAGATTTTCTAAGATTGCTAATAAACTCGGCACATCTTTCTGTATGGCATCCCAAATAATATCAGTGTCAACTTCTTTATATTCGTGAGTAACTCGGTTACCCATACCTTTGATTTGCCTGACTGGAATTTGTGGATGGGAATCTATAAGAGTTTTAGATAATCGATTCACTGCCTCCCCTAAGATAATGATTTGATATAAGACAGAAGATTGGGTTTTAGCATCTGCTATAAAACTGTATTTATCCATCCCTTTTGTAAAATCTAAAATTAGATGACAAGCAGTCACCAAATCTATAATTATCTCATCATCTCGTGACATACAAAACCAGGGCACTACCTAAAATATTTTAACGACGAATCCAATTATGACTCATTTGAATTGCTTTTTTGGAAACTATATCCACATCTCTACCGAATATTATTTTCAATTCCGACTCCATATTCTCTAGATCAAATAAAGGAGTTCTAGCTTCTGGTGCAAATTTAACCAAAATATCCACGTCGCTATTTTGATTAAATCTCTCGGTCAAAATTGAGCCAAAAACTGATAATTCTGTAATTTGCCACTTTTGACAAAAATCATAGATTTGAGTTTCTGTTGTTTGTAGGCGATCGCAAATAATTTTCTTAATCTCCATAGTTATCTATAACTCCATATCCAAAACCAAACCAGGTGACACATCTTCCCCGAATAATCTTGTGGGAGCATCTAATATTTCTACTTCTTTTCCCTGACGATAAATTTCAACGCGACGATTTTTTTTATCAATTAGCCTACCTAATTTTACTCCCCCATTCATATATTCCTGTATCTTATTTTGAATATCCTTTAAACTGTCCAATGGTGACATTAGTTCTAATACAAAATCTGGGGCAATAGGAGGAAATTTTTCTCGTTGTTGGGGGGGGTTAGTTTATTCCACCTTTCCAACTTAATCCAAGATACATCGGGAGAACGATTTGAACCGTTGGGAAGTTTGAAACAGGTGGAGGAATCAAAGACTTCTCCCAGTTTAGTTTGACGGTTCCAATTTACAAAATCGGCAATAATTGAAGCATTTTGTTTCTCTGTTTCTCCTCCGGTGTGTGGCATAATTGTTATTTCTCCTCTGATGTTACGTTCAAATTTAATTTCGGGATTATCTCGACATAGTTGATAGAATTGGTCATCAGTTAGTTTCAGGACGTTGTTAAAGTTGATAGTTATACCTGTCATGGTTTGGGCATTATTAATAAATCTTAATTACTACTATTTTTTTCAGCAAAGAAAGGTAGGGTGGGCAATTCTCCTCATTTTCCTCTTCCACATCAATGGATGAGAGTAGGCTCTCCTTTCAATTTTAGGGGAGTCCATCAGGAGGGCAAATTATCGTCATATTTACTCTTCTTATATAGAAGTTAGTATTTGCCCTCCCTACAACTGCAACTAATTTTCTAGCATCTTTTGCTCATTCAACTGCTCAATAACTTTTAAAATCTCCTTGACTCTTTTTTCAAAACTATGATTTTCTCGTACATACTTTGCTAACTCTAATTTTTCACCCAGATTCTGACTTTTTTGTTGTAAACATTCCTCTACTACTTTTGGCAAATCTTCCTCAGAATTATAAGTAGAAATCTTATCTCCAAACACCTCTTCCAAGCCTGAAATTTTGTCAGAAACAATTGTCGCTCCACAAGCAGCAGCATCAAACAAACGATTAGAAATAAATCCTTTCTCCCGCATGGTATCCCAATGGTCATTTAACAAAACACCACATTTACTGTAATACCTGCGCAAAATTTGATTCGGAATATGCTCACCTTTCAAATAATCACTAGGCAACAAATCATCCCAATTTGTACCATAAACATCTACCTTTAAACCACTCTCCACCGCATCTTTAACTATCTGACGATAAACCTTGCGAGAATTTCCCACAAACAAAACTTCTCCTACTTCCTCATAACCTTCTTCATTAGGATAAAACAAATTTGGATCAGTACATTGCAGTAAAGTTTGCACAGGAACATTTACCTGTTTTTGTAACTCTTCAGTATAAGAGTGGGATGCCACAAATATATGGTCATACTCCTCATATTCCTCCAACTCAATCTGATCTGGATGACTAATATTCCACATCAAATTAATCTGATCAGACTTGGGTTGATAACGACTCAAGCCACGAATGGCGATCGCCACATCATCTCCAAATGCTTTGGGCGTTTCCCATTCTGGCAAAATATCAATCCGTACCGAATGACCTAATATTTCTAACTGCCTTTTCATCCCTAAAGCAAAATGATAATCTCCCCATTCTTCTGCTTGCTGCCAATCAGGAACTCCAATTTTTATCCCAATCCGAAAACTATTACTCATCTTTTCTCGCAAGGCAGAAAATATAGTATGAGCCCGGTGTTTATAAGTATGCTTCTCCTGCACAATTTTCTGTAACTCTGCCACCTTTGCCAACCTTAATTCCTCGTTATCTAGATACTCCCGTAACAAATTTTCCAAAGATTCACAGGAATTATAAGTAGGCAATAACCCTTCAAAAGCCTCCTGACTTCCTAACTCTCCATTTGTCACAACTAATGCACCAGACATAATCGCATCAAACACTCGCGAATTTGTCGAACCCCACTGCTTTGTCACCGAGTTAGCATCATCAACCACTATTTTTGTAGAAGCATAAACCTTGGGCATATCTGTATAAGGCACGGGGCCGCGATTATACTTTTTAAACTTCTCAAATTTTTCCCAATTATGCCCATATAGAGCAAAGTCAAACGGCAAATCATCAGGCTCCAACAAATTCATAATATCTCTAGGATATTTCCAGAAACTCCCAGTAAAACAATAGTCAGATTTAAACTTTTCCTCTATTTCACTGCTCACTGCTTTGGTAAACCGATCAACATTAGTAGCTATCCTCACTACTGTTGCTGGTTTAGATAATTTTTGCTGAATATAGTCTGCTGATTTTTGAGAAGAACACCAAAAACAATCATAATCCCCTGCTGACTTTTGATCTGGCCAAACTTCAAACCAATTTCGCGCCCAAGCAACTTTTACTAAACTCGGTTTAGCATTTTCTATTCTTTCTAAATCGTAATCATGGCGCATCACTACAATTACATCTAATCTTGTCATGTCATACCATTCCTCTCCTTCAGAAAGATAATAAACATCCCACTCAAATTCTTTGACTAATTGTTCTCCTAGCTCTACCGCTGTAAAATAATCTCCGGCTGAGGCTGCCATATCTGCTTCAGTGACAGCAAAGCCAATAGTTAGGGGATGCCCAGTCCAAAACATTCCTTTTTCAAAGTAATCTTGTAAATGTTTACGACGTAAATAATAGGCAAATCGCTGTTCAATTATGGGGCGATTCTTTAAGATTTCTTGGATGAATGCTTTGTCTTTATTAAATCGAGAAAAACCGTGATGATGGAAAGCTGTTAAATGATTGGCACTAATAATTTCTTTGCCTAATTTTTGCTGGATACTCAAACATAAATCTATATCTTCGTAACCGTAGAAATAATCTTCGTGGAAACCTCCAACTGCCTGAAAATCTTCTCGCCGACACATCATTAATGCCCCTGTTACTGCTGGCACTTTCCAAGGAGCCGATTGTACTTTTAATAACTGAGGAGCATAGCGGACTTCAAAAGGATAAAACGGTTCATTTTGACTGTGGAAATATAATTGCACTCCTAAATGTTGAGTGGGTGGAAATGCTAAGGAGCGATCGCTCACAATATCTAATAATTTCACTCCTACCATTCCGAGATTTTTATCCTGCTGAATTAACTCTACCATTTGGGGAATTATATCTTGGCAGAGGGTAATATCATTATTCATAAATAGCAGCAAAGGAGCGTTTGTTTCATTCACTCCCACATTGCTAGAGTTAGAGAAAGAATAATTTTCTCCTCTGGCAATTACTTTAATTGGTAACTTTTCTGACCATTGCCTACAGACATCAATACTATTATCTGTCGAGCCATGGTCAACTACAATTAATTCTGCTTTTTCATAGCTGTTATAAATCTCAAAAGAAGCAAATAATTCATCTAATAATTTGGCTCCGTTTAAGCTTAAAATAATTATTCCTACTTGAGGTTTTTCTGTGTTGATAGTAGCGGGTGGTTGATGATAGATTAGTTTCTTAATTTCACCTTCAGTAAAACTCCGAGCAATTTCATGTTTTTTCCCTTTCGGTCCGACTACTAATAACTTGGGAGAATGTTTCAGTTGTTGACCTGTTTCTGTAATTTTTACACTAACTTCCACTACGCCATTGCTATGTAGAGATGGGGGGATTTTTTGCGCAAAAGCATGATATCCATGACTATCAAAAGCCTCAGCTAAATCTTGACGATATTTATTTGCTACTAATGTGCCTACTAAGTTATTGCCAACAAAAATATCCAGAAACACAACTTTTTCCTGGTCTTTTTTATGTCTAGCCCAACCATAAACATAGTCGATAGTTGCATAGTCAAGACAACCTTCAAATTCTGTTTCTCCTAAGAAACTGAGGCTACCAATTTCACCATTTTTCAGGATATTTTGTACTGATGCAACTGTTTCTAATTTTGTCTGGGCTTGAGAAAAGTGGGGGTCAATTTCTAAAGCACGACGATAACAAGCGATCGCCTCACTAAGTGGATTTTGCCTAGTCTTTGCTTCTGCTAACTGAAAATGAAATTGTGCCGAATTAGGTCGCAATTCCACAGCTTTTGCATAAGCTGCCATCGCCTCATCCCATCTACCTAATCTTGACATTAGTTCCCCAAGATGGCAATGCACGTCTGGAGATTTAGGGTTAAGTTGACCAGCTTTGGAGAAAGAAGCGATCGCCTCATCCCACCTTTCTAGTTGGGCTAGACTCTCTCCCAGAACATGATGAACCGCTGCTGAGTTAGGATTAATTTCTACTGCTCGACGATAACTGACCACAGCCTCATCCCAACGTTTAAGCTGGCTGAGGGTATGGCCTAACTGATGGTGAATTTCTGCTGTGTTGATACCTAGTTCAATAGCATTGCGATAACTGACAATCCCATCATCAAATTTTTGTTGCTGCACCAAAGCTAAAGCCAAACTATGATGAACATCTGGCAGCTTAGGGTTGAGTTCTAGAGCGCGATGATAACTAGCGATCGCCTCATCCCACTGTTTTTGTGCAGCCAATATCTGTCCCAAATCACCATGAATTTCTCCCTGATTGGGGTTAACTCCTAGAACATGATGATAAGTAGCGATCGCCTCATCCCACTGGTTCAGATGACTGAGAGCTGTTCCCAAGTCCCTATAGGCCTCAAGCAAATTAGGATTAAGTTCTAAAGCCTTACGGATAACGGCCACCGCCTCTTGATTTTGTTTGAGTTTTATGAGAGCACAACCTAATTGGTGATGTACATCTGGGGAATTTGGCTCTAGTTGGGCAGCCTTCCGGTAGGCTATTACTGCTTCTTCCCATTTTTGGAGTTGACTCAGAGCATAGCCCAAATGATGATAAGCCTCTGGAGAGTTAGGCTGTAGTTCAGTAACTTTGCGATAAGCAACTATAGCTTCAGACCAACTTTTATGTTGAACTAAAGCATATCCTAAATGATGATAAATCTCTGGGGAGTTAAGCTGAAGTTCGATAGCTTGACGGTAGGCTGCTATTGCTTCTGGCCATTTTTGCAGTTGGGCGAGAGCATAACCGTATTGGTGATAGACTACCGCAGAGTTGGCTTGAATTTCTATTGCTTTGTGATATGCAGCCACAGCTTCTTCCCACTGGTGGAATTTAGTTAAAGCTTCTCCACAATGATGATGAACTGTGGCAGAGGTGAGGTGAAGTTGGCAAGCTTTTGAGTAAACTTGGGCAGCTTGATGTAGCTCTCTTTGTTTTGTGAGAGCTATTCCTAACTTTTGGTATGGTTCCCAAAACCCTGGGTCAACTTCCAGAGCTTTTCGATAACAGACGATCGCTTCCTCAATCTGACCTTGTTTTTCTAAGGCTAATCCTAAGTTTTGGTGGGCTATGCCAGAGTCTGGCTCTAGAGATATAGCTTTTTGAAATTTGGCGATCGCTTCATCGATTAACCCCTTCTCCATTAAGGCTGTTCCCAAACTATTGTAGAATTCTGAGAAATTAGGATTAATGTTAATAGCTTGAGAGTAAGAGGCGATCGCTTCTTCTAACTGACCTTGTTTCTCCTGGACTTTTCCCAAATTATGATGATACAGTGCGGAAGTAGGTTTTAGTTCTATGGCTTTCTTGTAGGCTGTAGTTGCTTCTTCCCATTTACCTATTTGAATTAAAACATCTCCTAGGGTTTGGTGATACAAGGCCAAGTTGGGATTAAGTTCGATTGCCTTGTGGTAGAGTGCGATCGCTTCTTCTGGTTTATCTGCTGCTAAAGCTTGGTTGGCTGCTTGGAAATGTTGGGCTGTAGTTACTGGAAACAAATTGCTCATTTTTGTCTTCTTTTAAGAATATTAATTATGGCTACGACATTAGATAATAAATTAACGATATTACGCGATGTGCAACTTTTTGGCGTGCGCCTGGGTAGTTTGAAATATTAAAATCCCAGCTTTGAAACTGACTTAATGGAGCCTGCCCCATCCTTGAGGTGAAAGATGCAAGTAGTAGGGAGGGCGAGGGATATGAAAAATTAAGTGCGGGTGCAATTAATTTTGTTCAAACTTACCTTAACTGGCAGGAAAATACAAAATCACTTCAATCATTTTACGAATCAATACAGTAAGGACTTGTGTAAAAATAACCTGAACATTTTTTTGAGGGAAGCTCTAGACTTATCATCCATTTCAGATCAAATTTGTACAACTTATTTCTACATACCTCCTAATACCAGTTTTAACAAATCAAGAGACGCACAAGTGCAGAGTTGGGAGCCATAATACTGGTTGTTAGATTTCGCGCTTTGCTTAACCCAACCTACCCAATCTACCCTTCAGCATAGCTGTATAGCTACCTTAACCTCCTCATCAAGATATTAGCGATCGCTGGCTTTAACATTAATATGGATACAAACTGACTTTTCCATTCCTTTTCACAGTACATCCATAAGTGCCTTTAGGAGTATCCAGCAATATGTCACCTCCTCTTTGGGTGTAATCAGCAGCAACCGTAGCTGGAGCATAGCCCTGCCGAGCCGCTTCCTCTAAACAGCGTTGAGCAATACTACCACCAGGGCTAGCACTGGCATAACCTTCTTCATAAGCTTCCACATAAGTTGATGGTGCATCATAGGTAGGAGAAGATGGGCCACCATTACGAGCTGCTTCTACCCCAGCTTCAAAGCCGTTAGTATATTGAGTATATCCATCTCGATAACCATCAATATAAATAGTTGGCGCATCATAGGTAGGAGAAGATGGGCCACCATTACGAGCTGCTTCTACCCCAGCTTCAAAGCCATTGCGATATCTTTGATCTGATTTATCTGGTTGATTTCTCTGGGCTATCTCAAAAAGAGTGCTATTTGAAGTGTGAGATAAAGTTTTAACTGATGCCCAAGCCGGAGAATTTGTGGCAGAATATGTCATTAGAATAAATCCTGCAAACAAGGAACTAATAGAAATAATTTTGAACATAGTTGATTTTTCTGATTTATTTGGAGTGTTTGAAAAAAGTTGAGTAAGTTTTGGCTCTAAACTTCTCTTTTTTAGAATCAACCAGGAAAATGAGGTAAAGTTTCACCCATCTAGTTGATTTTGAATCAGAGCAACTGGATGAGACGATTGCTTAAGCAATTTCATCAAGTAATCTTATAAATAAATTTGCCCTTCTCCTCTCCTCTTATCAACAAATACTTTGTCGCAATATATTTTGAAACTGATATTAATAAAAAAAGCCCTGATTCTTGAATTTATATAGCACTCTTATTACACCAATTTGATTAAAGAATGTTACAGAACTATATATAGGGAATAGGGATTTGTCGCCTACATTATTCAAATGGTGGTATTAGATATCTCCAAAAAAGAATGTGGGGATGTTCCATGGAACGTCCCTGCAAGGGTTTAATAAAAGGTTTATATAATTCCTAGAGATGTCTATTTGGGTTATGTAGTAAATATCTGTCGAACTAGGCAACAGGAGTAAAAGTTTCAGACTATTGATCAATTTCGGTATTTTTTTCAAATCATTTAGAATTGGGATAATTGCTATATTTAAGTGAGATTATTTAACAGGGTTTGAGCTGAACTCTGAAAAGTAAGGTGAGGAGCGATATTTAGCAATTTATATGGAAATATCTACAGGAATTGTAGCTACAAAAACTACATAATCAAATCATTGATAAATCTTAAGTATCTGGTTTTGAAGTTCTGTAGTATTTAGTTTTTACTTCTAACTGTATACATTTGCTTTATTCCATTTCTTTGGGCTTGAGCATTAGTTCCAGTCCTTCTAATATTTGCTCTACTCTCTGAGGAGAAAGGGTTCCGATTTGAGCTGTCAGTTGTACTTTTTTCAAAGTCAAAATCTGAGAGATATTCACAACTCTTGGCTCTGGTAAATTAGTTTCACCAGGAGTCAAAACAATATTACCAGGAACCGCTGCCAGCTTCAGATTGGAACTTAAACTACAAACAATAACAGTCTTAATTAGACTCGAGTTAAAAACATTGTTCTGGAGCACAACGTGAGGATGTTTATAACTCCCTTGTAAACCAGATGGTTCACCTAATTCAATCCAGAATATATCGCCTTGATTAATTAACACTCGTCCTCTATTATACTCCTATGATGTTTAATAATTGAAGTTGATATTTCTGGTTCTGAAATACCTTCATAAGCAGCATTTATTTTTTCTAGTAATAGTCGATTTTGATGCCGACTGATAAACTCTTCTAGAGCCATGGCGATTAAACGACTTCTAGAAATTTTCATTTTCGCCGCTAGTGCTTCAGCTTGTTCAAACAGAGACTCTTGTAATGAGATTGCAGTTTTGACAGTGGCCATTTCATTATACTCTTACTTTTCTGTAAGTATAATGATTGGTCATATTGCTGTCAATACATATTGGCAAAAATATTAATCTCTAGATTTATTTTAGATATCAAAAATCTGTTCCTTAGTTATATTAAAAGTTGTCATATATACTAGATTTCATTTGTGGTCAATTTGTTTCAGATAATTCCAGAGAAAATCTGCAATTACGCCCAAATCTAAAATCTAACTCCAAAGGTTTAATGGAGTTAGCAAAGTAGGGATATAACATCAAACTGGAAAATGTCTAAATTTGTATAACTTTAAGTGTCAATGGATGATCAAGAAGGAACAAGTGAGCCAGCTTGATCGAAGTTGGTCAGTTGAAAATGGTATTTTAACCCCATAGAGGTTGATATGGAAACTATCCTAAATTTACTTTATGAAATTGCCCAATATGCAAATACTCTAGTCAAAACTCAACTAATGCACCTAAGTTGGGTAAGTTGGCTCATGATCTTTGTTGCTGGTTTACTCACAAGTCTCACGCCTTGTATGTTATCCATGCGTGCGGTTCGTTTCTAGCAGGAACCCCTAGCAACTAGGGACGTATGGCTAGAGTCCAGTCTCTGTAACCCATACAGAGCGGATAACTGAGTTAAGAATGTGGGTGAAACCAAAAGGCGAGGACCACCCGCTAGGGAAAGC
>JAJEAQ010000318.1 GCA_022822685.1 Trichodesmium sp. jk18x7bins.61 | reverse complement strand
GCTTTCCCTAGCGGGTGGTCCTCGCCTTTTGGTTTCACCCACATTCTTAACTCAGTTATCCGCTCTGTATGGGTTACAGAGACTGGACTCTAGCCATACGTCCCTAGTTGCTAGGGGTTCCTGCTAGAAACGAACCGCACGTATGGTAAAACATACTTCGCCAAAGGTTCCTTGCTATACAAAATAGCGTCAAACCAAAATTGGCAATGCCCAATTTGCGGAGAACACCTCTTCAACGGAGAACGTATTGATACCCACCATAAAGTAGAAGTGGCTAACGGAGGCATGGACGAAGTGAATAACTTCGTCCATATCCATAGAGAATGTCACAGACACCTACATAGTGGGAAGAAACCTGGGTACATGAGAACTTGAGCCGGATGATGGGGAACTGTCACGTCCGGTTCTTAGGGGAGAGAGGTACGGTGACGTATCCTCTCTTACCCGACAAAGGTCGCCATTATTACAAGTCTTTCACATATCCCCAATTGAGAAACTCAGACATTACAAAAGATTATTTGGGTCGTTTTTGTGTAAATCTCCCCAAAATCGGTTTAATACCAATCATTTATAATCGGGCGTGGGACTCGTAGGCTTAAAAGCTAGCTAAAAGCTAAGTATAATAAGCCGTTTCGTGAAAGTACAACTGAGCCGACTCAGTTCACGAAATAACTCATATTACCTTGATGGTGTAATTCCATCTGCCTTGTTGTTGGGTTGACAGCATAACCACCGCAAACCAAAATATGTATTAGATGCTGATATATCCAAATGTTTTGACCGAATTAACCATGATGCCCTACTAGGAAAGTTAGCTCGAACACCATATCGACGATCAGGCCTCGCCCGCCCCGGCGGGGTTTAAATCAAACAATGGTTAAAATCTGGTGTACTTGATAATAATCAATTCCTAGACACTGTGGAAGGTACACCACAGGGAGGGGTGATATCACCTCTACTAGCAAACATCGCTTTACATGGTATGGAAGAGCAATTAAATAAGTTTGCCGAAACCTTACTAGGAAGAAAGGGACAAAATCAAAAAGCTCTCACTTTAGTACCCTACGCCGATGATTTTGTTATCCTACACAAAGACATCGAAGTAGTACTACAAGCAAAAACCGTGATTGAAGAATGGTTAAGCCAAGTAGGATTAATTCTCAAACCAGAAAAAACCAGAATTGCCCACACCTTGGAAGAATACGAAGGGAACAAACCCGGATTTAACTTCCTCGGTTTTACAATTAGGCAATGGAAAGTTAAGTCAACCACCCAAGGATTTAAGACGCTGATTAAGCCATCCTCAAAGAGTATAAAAACTCATTACCAGAAATTAGCGGAAATCTGTGACAAGAATAAAACCGCGCCCACTAGGGCTCTAATTGCCAAACTAAATCCGGTAATCAGAGGATGGGCTAACTACTTCTCATCCTAAGTCAGTAAAGAAACCTTTTCCAGGCTAGATACGCTGCTATGGAAAAAACTCTGGCGATGGGCGAGTAGGAGGCATTCTAGTAAGTCCGACCATTGGGTAAAAAGGAAATATTTCCCGCCACTCAAAAACCAAAACTGGTTACTGAACGATGGGGATTACGTACTAAACCTACACTCAGATGTGCCTATTATACGACACATTAAAGTTAAAGGTGACAAGTCACCTGTTAAAACCGCAATCGATAATATTTCGGTTGAGCCACCCCGCCACATGTTTCGTGGCGACCTGTTCATGTAGCTTTAGCTAAACATGTCGGCGACAGGCTCAAAGAAGAATCCTGCGGTGTCGCAATCGCGCACCGTCGGGAGTATGTCAAGGAACAGAGTGATTGTGGAAGCATTGGCAGAAGTGGAAACCGAATTATTGGCGTTGCTCAAGAACGGATGAATCGTCTATTAGCGACTAATTACATACTTGATGACGGGAGCTATTTCAGTCATTCAATTGGTGGAATTCATACCCAATTTAAGCAACGCCGGCTGATGAATTTCTCCTAACATTACTTTAGCTTTTGCTCCTGTCACTTCTGGTAAATTACTAGGAATCTCTAAAGAACGCCAATAGGCTAAAATTGCAAAAGCGATCGCTTCTTTGAAATCTACATCTAAGCCTACTTCCGCTGTTGTCATTACTGGTATTGGTGCTAATAAATTCTGTATCCGTTCTCTTAAATATAAATTATGGCTACCACCACCACATAATAATATTTGATCAGGTAAACTGGGCAAAAATTTTTGATAGCTATGGTAAATCGAAGTTGCCGTTAATTCTGTCAAAGTTGCTAGTATATCTGCTGCACTTAAATGATAATTTTCAGCATCGCCCAGACACTGAAATAAATAGTCTTTACCAAATAATTCTCTACCTGTTGATTTTGGAGGTTTTTGTTGAAAAAAGTCTTGTTGTAACCATTTTTCTACTAACTCTGGCCATGGTTTTCCACGAGCAGCCCATTCCCCATTTTTGTCGTAACTTTTCCTACCTTGAGAAAGATGTTGTACTGCTAAATCTAACAGTGTATTACTCGGGCCTGTATCCCAACCTAAAACTCCTACCGCCTCATCTTCATTTTGAGTTTTGAGATAAGTTACATTACCAATTCCACCCAAATTTTGAATGCAACGAGTGTATTCAGAATGGCTAAGTAAATGAACATCAACACAAGGAACTAAGGGAGCACCTTGACCTCCAGCAGCAATATCAGCACTCCGAAAATTACTAATAGTGCAAATTTTAGTTAAATTAGCAATAACTTCACCACGTCCTAACTGAAGACTATAGCCTAAATTTTCAGAGGGTGGACGATGGTAAACAGTTTGACCATGGGAACCAATTATTTTTGCTTCCCTGCCATTTTTTTTGTTAATTGTCAATGCTGCCAGAGCAAACTGCTTGGCAATAGCGTCATCAAGTGCAGCCAATTCAGCCATTGACAGAGAAGCGCCACTACAAATATTAAGAATATGCGATCGCAACTTTTCTGGGTAGGGATAAGTAGCTGCTGCGAGTAGTTCAACTTTTAAATTTGTTTGACCACCAGTAACATCAACTAAAGTTGCATCTATACCATCCACTGAAGTACCACTGATCAAACCAATAACTAGGGTCATTTTTCATTACCCACTGTCACAATTACGACTGTAATATTATCCCGACCTCCTTTATCCTTAGCAGCATTTACTAATTCCTGAGCAATAGGTTCACAATCATCACCAGAATCCAACAAAGGAGTAATGAGAGAGTCGGATAACTCTTCAGTCAAACCATCACTACATAGTAGTAAGCGATCGCCTGCTTGAACATCAAAAGGCAAGATATCCACCTCTCCCATATCTTCCCTACCTAAACATTGGGAAAGTACATGACGCCAAGGATGTACTCTTGCTTGCTCTGGAGTTAAAGCATTTCTTCTAACTGCTTGAGCTACCCAAGTTTGGTCTTCTGTGATTTGTTCTAAATCTTGCTGCCGAAGTCGATATAAGCGAGAGTCTCCCACATTTGCACACCAAGGTTGTTCTTTTCTGAAGAGCACAACCACTGCTGTAGTCCCCATATCTGAACGTTCTGGATGTTCTTCCTGGTCATCTAAAATTGCTGCATTAGCCTTCATAAAAGCTTCTTCTAGCAATTCCGGTGATGCTTGGGCATCCTGCCAATGGTTACTAAGATAAGTTTTAATTGCTTCTGCAGCAATTTTACTTGCTTCTTGGCCACCTGCATGTCCTCCCATACCATCAGCAACGATAAAAAACCTTCCTTCCTCATCTATGTGATAAGAATCTTGATTAACTGAGCGAACACAACCTTGATCAGTAGAGCCTGCGAAATTCAGTTTCATAGAATCTAGGTCAGTGCTTTTTGTCCAATTTCCTTGTTTATTATCCACCTAATATCATTCAACCTCCCCCGCAAAGATAGCCCACCCGTCTACAAGATATGGAGCAATTGCGGGCTTTTATTTTTTTACTCTCGCACGAATCATGGAAATCATCCGATGTGTCAAGTTTGTAGTCCAAATGTCACCTCTTCTGCAAAGATGTCCTCTCCCAAAGCCTCTAATCATAAGTAGGTTTGAATAGCGGCCAACCTAGGGAAAAACTCGGCAATTCTGAGGCAAACTGGAAGCCTACTCCACGTAGTTTTTAAGCTTGTAAACTTATCTTAAAGGCATGCCTGCAAAAAGCGCCGAGAGCCCCTGACGACGAAAGTCAGGAGCTTACAAGGTGTCGACTTTAGTGACGCACACAGCCCCTCGCCTAGGGAATGGGTAGGTTCGAGAGGCATGCTGGCAAAAGGGACGGCCTCTGGTGGGGGATTTAACCCAGCACCTTTCATGTTTGCGAAGCGTAAAAAGGCACACCACTAATTTAAAAAATCTAGTGGGGGACTTTGTCCCCTCTTCTAACAGTACTTTTCCCTCTTGCCTATCCCTAAGGGAGTTTATCACCCCTACCGTCAGTTGCAGGGGGTCATGCATGCTCCTGACTTTAATATACTTTTTCTGATTCTACCATTATTATGAAGTTGAGAATATAGTTAATTTTGCCAATAAAATTATTTTCTACAGAAGTTTCATCTACATCAAACTCATCAAAAAAGTTGATTGACATACTCCCGACGTTGTGCTAACGCGACAACGCGGGATTCTTCTTTGAGCCTGTCGCCGACATGTTCAGGGAGCCGACAGGCTCAACATGCGGCGAGGTGGCTCAACCGACAAATTGTCGAGCGCGGTATGAGCTGAGGTGATATTTAAACCCTGTGTGGACAGCAAACCTATCTTCTGAATTAGAAGTGCGCTCATTATAGTCACGCGAGAGTTCTCTCTCACATTTCTCACAAGAATGCCATTCATGTCGGTGACAGGCTCAACGTTGAGCCTGTCGCCGAAAAGGTGTAATTCTGATATTTTGCCCTTGAGAATTCGCCTAGCTAGGCGAGTGTTCTCTATTTGACAATCTGTTTTGAAGTTGAGATAATCTATGTTCAGATTTTCTAAAGAACTTTCGGCACCTCGCCACATGAAAGGGCACTTCTACAAATTCACCGTCAC
>JAJEAQ010000723.1 GCA_022822685.1 Trichodesmium sp. jk18x7bins.61 | reverse complement strand
TCCATCAAGAGATAACTATCAATCCTTTAGAAGTAAGGTTAAATACATCGTCAATAACTCTAATTATGGTTCTCAAGTCAAAGCACAAAAATTAGCCCCAGTAGTAAGAGGTAGGCGTAGGTACCATCAGTACTGCGACATGACCAAACACAACCTATGGGGAATGACTTATAGAACCTTTGTGGTTTTCAACAAAGAGAAAAAGAATAACCGCTACAGCTCAGAAACACTCGTTAAAAAGGCATTTCCATCAGTAAAATGGCAAGTAAATAAACATGTCATGGTAACTAAAGAAAACACCCCGTATAACGGGGACTTTATATACTGGGCAAAACGGGAATCAAAATTCTACGACGGAGAAACCGCAAAAGTCTTGAAGAAACAAGACTATACATGTGAGGCCTGTGGATTACGGTTTATGCCTAGAGATAAGGTAGAACTACACCATAAGGATGGCAACCATAATAACTGGAAGCCAGGGAACCTTGAGGCACTCCACAGCCATTGTCATCACTATGAACACATGATCCGGGAGAAATCCTAGACTAACTAGGAGCCGGATGAGGTGAAAGTCTCACAGGGGGTTCTGAAGGAGAGGCGCCCCGAATAATATCGGGCGTCGACTCTAACTATTTAGTAATTCTACTAATTCGGCAGGAGATAAATTAGCCGACAGTTTGGTAAAGCCTACTAAGTCTGCAAATAAAACTGTCACCTCACTAAAACTATCAGCTATAGTTTTTTCTCCCTATTTTAATCGTTGGGCAATTGGTGCTGGTAAAATATTTAACAGTAACCTTTCTGATTTTTCTTGTTCCTCAGCTAACCGTTTCAAATAAGCAAGTTCAAGATCTCTAAGTCTTTCTTTCTCTAAACAAGCATTAATTCTAGCTTTAAGTAATACAGGGTAATACAGGGTTAAAAGGCTTGGACAAATAATCTTCTGCTCCCAATTCAATACAACGGACTATACTATCAATATCGTCTACTGCTGAAATCATAATTACTGGGATATAGCGCAGTTTAGGATCAGCTTTCAGAGTTTCAAGGACTTGATAACCGTTCATCTGTGACATCATAATATCCAGTAGTATCAGGTCAAACGGTTGCTATCGCATTATTTCTAGAGCTTGAAACCCATTATCTACAACAGTAACTAAATGGCCATAGCGTTTGAGTCTGCGTACCAAAAGGTTGCGGTTGATTTGATTATCGTCTACAACCAGCATCCTGCCCTGGTAATATTTCATTTTTTTGGCTCTTCACCTATAAGATTTTTAATCTTGTCTAATAGTCTAGGAAATTCTACTGGTTTTGTATCATAATCATCACATCCAACTTGTAAACATTTTTCTCGCTCTCCTGCCATAGCGTGAGCTGTCATTGCTATTACCGGAATATGCTCGGTTTCTAAGTCAGCTTTAATTTGTTTAGTTGCTGCCCACCCATCTAATTTTGGTAAACTCATATCCATTAAAATTAAATCTGGAGCTTTGGATTTAGACATTTCAACACCTTCAACTCCATCAACAGCAATAATTACTTCAAAACTTTTACGGATGAGACGCCTAGATAGCATATCCCGGTTCATCTCATTGTCTTCAACTAAAAGAATCTTAACCATTTTTGTATCCTGTATTGAAATAGTTTTGGCATTTCATGTTTATTAGAAATTTGCTTTAAAAGAGTTACATTGCTTGATGCTTCAGGAAAGGATGCCTATACCCTGATTTAGGCCAAAAGTCATAAAGAAAAAGTCCAAACTGTGTTGTATAAGCTGAAAACTTTCACGATACAGTAATTTAAGGCGATTATTCCACAGAATAAGTGTGCAACTATTTGTGACATATTTAGAGTGGAATGATATAGAGTTTTTTGTTCTGAATATACATAATAATATATAACTATTAGAGAGCTATATTGTGTCTCTACTCGCTCTGAGTCAATCGTTGTTATTGTGAGATTGTGTGATTTTTTACACTTAAAATATGTTGATTAACAATTTTGTTATTTCCTGAAATAGGTTTGAATCAAAGGAAGGAAAGAATACTGTTTTATGGAAGTCAAAAATCATTAACACCTAGATTCTGCATCAACGACAACCGCAAGAAAATATTTGGCAAGAGTAGGATTGTATTCAGGAGAAATATGACAAAAGTGATTAATTGTCTGGAACTACTGATACTTTCTAGACAACCAAAATTAGAAGTGTTGCGGCACAGGCTGATTTTTGGGCAAAGGAATTCTCAGATAATAATATAAATATTGATGATTTGGTCTAATGAAAATTTATCCCTTCAGGTTGAAACCAAATTGTGACTTAAAGCAAACTATTAAAGATTTTGCTAGAGACAATCAAATTGAGTGTGGTTTTATACTGACAGGTATTGGTAGTCTGAAGCCAGCAGTTATTCGACTTGCCAACCAAGATAAAACAAGTATTTTATCTGATAAATTTGAGATTATTTCTTTGAATGGAACAATTGCTATTAGTGGTGTTCATCTACATGTTCTCATTTCTAATAGAGAGGGTAAAACTATTGGTGGTCATCTAGATTATGGTTGTATAAATAATACAACTGCTGAAATTGCCATTGGCACAACTCAAACATGGAAATTTGTCAGAAACTTTGATTCTGAAACAAATTCTAATGAACTAGAAATTATTTCTAATGATTCGTCTTTGACATAATGAGTCATTACTCAGTAGTCCGTAGGAAGAAGCTAGAAAAATCATGATTCTTTCTACCATGGGAGTTTCAGGTTAGAGTCGACGCCCGATATTATTCGGGGCGCCTCGACTTCAGAACCCCCTGTGAGACTTTCACCTCAGTCGGCTCCTAGTTAGTCTAGGATTTCTCCAAGCTCATGTGTTCATAGTGGTGACATTGGCTGTGGAGTGCCTCAAGGTTCCCTGGCTTCCAGTTATTATGGTTGCCATCCTTATGGTGTAGTTCTACCTTATCTCTAGGCATAAACCGTAATCCACAAGCCTCACATGTATAGTCTTGTTTCTTCAAGACTTTCGCGGTTTTTCCGTCGTAGAATTTTAATTCCCGTTTCGCCCAATATATTAAGTCCCCGTTATACGGGGTGTTTTCCTTAGTTACCATGACATGTTTATAGGATTGCCATTTCACTGACGGGAATGCCTTTTTAACGAGCGTTTTTGAGCTATGACGGTTATTCTTTTTCTCTTTATTGAAAACCACAAAGGTTCTATAAGTCATTCCCCATAGGTTGTATTTAGTCATGTCACAGTACTGGTGGTACTTACGCCTACCTCTTACTACTGG
>JAJEAQ010000086.1 GCA_022822685.1 Trichodesmium sp. jk18x7bins.61 | reverse complement strand
TGGAGAAACCGTCGCGCTCTGGATGCCTTCATCGGCATTAAAGGCTTGCCTTCTGCTGATAGTACTGAAACACGAATCATAGAGATAATCCTTTCGTGAAAAGTTGGTAGTCCCTTACCGCCAATTCTGTAAAGATGTCCTTTCTGCAAGCACCGTAATCAGAGGGTTTGAAGAGCAACCGTTGGCTCCGCCAAGCGGCAGCTACATCGCTCCGGGTCACGCACGGAGTTTTATACTAGGGAAATATTCGGCAGTTCGTACCATACAGAATCTTTGACGCGGTAGACAATGCTTGCGCTTGTAGAAATTAGTCTCAGAGCAACACCGTGTAGACGGTGTTGCTCTGAGACTAATTATGGTAAACATAGTCTTGGAAAAAATGGTTATAGCTGTATAGGCGCTGTTGTTGGAGCAACATTTCCTTCCGAGGGACAGAAATTAAGAACACTTATGCCCAATGCTATTATTTTAGCTCCTGGAGTTGGAAGTCAAGGAGGAACTATTAAAAATCTTTTAATAAATTTTGGCCAGGAAATAAAAGGTGTAATCATACCTGTCTCCAGAGCGATAACATATAATATTTCGGACTTAACTATATCTTTGGGAAAATATCAAGCGATTATTAGAGAAAATGTTGAAAATTTTGTCAGTAATTTGGAGCTAGTGAAAAATGTAGAAAGATAAATTACTAATTATACTAGGTGTGGAAGGGGCTTTAGGTTCCTTTATTGCTAACTCTGATGATCTGGATGCTGACATCCTAGGAATAGACACACATCAGGTGACTAGGAGCAAAAATTTAAAATATTATTTTGACTGTGATTTCAGAGACAGAAACAAGATACGAGAGACTATAGAAAAAATTCCTGTTGAAAAATATAAAAAGCATCTTGTTGTCAGTTGTATCGGAAAATTTGAAGAAGCAACATTTAATTCAACTTTATTTGAAGAAGAAAAAATATATGAAAGTATTCAGGTTAACTTAATAGGAACTTCTCATTTTATTATTGGTTTACTCAAAAAATGTTTAAGCAAGAATATTCAAAATCGAGTCATTGTTGTGGGTTCTGCAGCAGCTTATGTTGGTAGTAGAGATATAGGTTATGGAATTGCAAAAGCTGGTCTTAATGGGTTAGTTTTAAGCTGCTCAAAGTCCCTCTCTTCTAAAAAAGCGGTAATTATAGGAGTAAATCCGGGGATATTTGAATTACAAATGGCAAAAGGAGTTTCTGTCGAAAGGCCAAATCAGGCTATTGAAAGTACACATATTAAACGAAAAGCAAGAATTGATGAAATTGCCAATTTTGTCAAATATGTTGCTTTTGATGCACCAGATTATCTGACAGGTTCTATATTAAATATAAATGGAGGTCAATATACCTGAAGTACTTGAAATCAACAAATTAGAACCCACATTCCTCTTAGTATCACTTGAGTCTATCTCACTCAAGACTTATGCAAGGGCACTAAAGGGTAAAATATACGCTAATTAATGGGTAACTATTATCTTACCGCTAGGCAAATGAAACATCTGTGGTTATTGATACCAAGCTTGCAATACTATTCTCTGCACTTCCATCAAAGACAGATTATGCCGTCTAGCTAATGTAGCACAATCTTCATATTCAGGCTGTACATTAACAATCTTATCCCCCACCTTTGCCACCTTTAACCGCGCTGCTCCATAATCTGTCTGCACCTGATCAATTTTTCGCTCCAAAATAGCCCGTTTTTGAGTAGAGCAACGAATACCAAGAGTTGTAGTTTCTCGAAATATCACCTCTTGACAAACAGATAACTTTTCCTGTGGGCAAATAACAGTAAGCAATACTCCCAACCGAGACTTTTTCATCGTCACAGGTTGAGTAAAAACATCCAATGCACCTACAGCAAACAGAGCATCAAAAGTATAGGCGATCGCCTGAGGAGTACAATCATCTATTTGGGTTTCTAACACCGAAACAGTTTCTAAGTCCGAATCTGGCGAAGTCGGAGCATAATATTCTGTACGTTTCGACTGTTGAGTCTCAACTTCCCCCTCTCCAATCCACAAACGTAGAATATTAGGCCAAACTAAGTCCTGGGAACCCGCACCAAAACCAAGACATTGTAGAGACATTCTAGGTGGAGGCCCAAAACCACTAGCCAGACTACAAGCGATCGCGCTACCTGTAGGAGTACATAATTCTTTTTCAATACCATTACTATAAACTGGAACCTGATGCAACTCCCACAACTTCAGTACAGCTGGCACAGGCACAGGTAATCTACCATGAGTTGCCCTCACAGTACCCCCACCAGTGGGCAAAGGCGAACAATACAATTGGTCAATATTCAACCAATCCAACCCCAAACAAGTCCCCACAATATCAATAATCGCATCAGTAGCTCCCACTTCATGAAAATGTACTTGCTCTGGAGCAATACCATGTACAGCCCCTTCCGCTGCTGCTAACTTGCGAAACACAGCCAAACTCCAAGCTTTAGCACGTTGGGGCAATTCTGCTGTTTTGATTAATGCGGCAATTTCTGGCAAATGACGACTGTGAGAATGGCTGTCTGTTTGTCTGCTGTGGTCATTATCCAAATCAGGAGTGTGATGATGGTGATGGTGGTCAAAAGTCAAGGGTTCCCCATCTTCAGGGTCAGCATGAATTAAATGGACATGAAACTTTGTAGCTAGTTGACCATTACGATGCACTTTTTCTGCCCTTAACTGATATTCTTGGGAAATACCCAGAAGATTTAGTTTTTCTATGAGATATTCTAGGGGAACACCAGCATGGACTAAAGCCCCCAAACACATATCACCAGCAATACCAGTAGGACATTCAAGGTAAGCTATTTTTTTCATGGATCAATCAGTAGTCAGTAGTTAGAAAAATCCTAACTCTTTTTTGCCACTCCTCCTCTGACTCTATACCTGATACTGTTGGTCAATTCCTAAAACCACGCTCGGATCGTAGGGGCGAGCGGCCGCTCACCCCTACCTACTAAAAATTTATAACTGCTATGACCTTTATGCTGTGTGATTTTCAGCTAATATTTTCTCCTAATTCATAAATTATTCAGAAAAAATTTGGCGATCGAACTCCGTGACTCTGCGCGATAGAACGCCAGTGGCAAAGGCTTTGAAGAAATTAAGGTTGAAAATCTTAACCGAGAATGAAACAGCCCTGCTTTCTAAGGGGGATTTAGGGCAATACGGTTTAGTTAGCAGCTCTAAACCTGAAATTGGGTAGGTTGGGTTGATGACCCTCAACCCAACATTTTCATCGGGTTTTGTTGGGTTTATCGGTAGGATAAACTTCGCTAACACTTCGTTCAACCCAACCTACTATTATCCTTAACTAAACTGTATTGGGATTTAGGGGGATTTTTGATTTACCTCACCAAACAGAGAATTGCTATATCACTACATCTACAGGAGTGCCAAAATCTTATAGTATATGAAATAACTACAATTGCACAGATAGAGCAATGAAAATCATTTCTCAACTAAAATCTCTATTGATAAAAGTTCCAATCCCAGAAACCGAGAATGAATGTGATGAATTACGCGCGACCTGTTCATGTCGGCGACCAAAAAGGTAAGGCCTTACCTTTTTGGCCGAAAAGTCGGCTCACCCACTAGGGATTAGGTGGAATGGAGCAAGGGGGAAAGAGATGGAAAGGTGAACACAGTCGCGCGTTGCCGATTAAACTACGTAATTTTTCGAACAGCCAAATTATCCCTGACAGGCTGAGCCCAAAAAAGGTAAGGAGGTGATATTGGTGCTTAAGAATCATCAATATGTAGAAACAAAAC
>JAJEAQ010000779.1 GCA_022822685.1 Trichodesmium sp. jk18x7bins.61 | reverse complement strand
TTTTTAGGGATCGAGCTCTGGCTAACAAAGTTGGGCGAGGGCTAGTTAATTTCTTTATGGGAAGCGCCTTGCTTGGCGCTAGCAATCGCTCAACTTTGTGATGCGTTATATATAGCGTTTTTGCGTAAGTCCTGTTTATATTTTAACTCGCTGCACTCACAAGAAGAGTTAATCATCAAGAAGGATAAGACTAAGAGACTGTTTGTAAAGTAAATATTAGGCGTTGCTGAATCAAGGGATGAATCTTTGGAAATACATCCAAGCCTACAATTCATCCCACAAATATGCCCCGCCTAATATTAAGATAGCTAGAGTGTTCGATTCTGGTGGGTTACGGCGGACAACTAAAATTATTTATTTAAACCCCGCCTTAAGGACGAGGTTTACCTTAAGGGCGGGGTATTATGAGGATATCTCGACCAAAGGGCCCATCCTACGCAAGAATTTAATCTCAGTTTGACAAACAGCCTCTAAGATAACAATATTCAGGACTTACCCATTTCTCGGTTGTAAACGCTATAGATAGTCTTGCGCTCTAGTTTTAACTTACTATATATAGTACTTTTGGGTAAGTCCTGATATTGCTATAACCGTCATTAATTTGCACTATTTACCCAGTATAAATATACTAGCGATCGTCGGATTTAGTATTAAATACTGAGTATTGACTTCAACATATAATATGGGGTATTCTGAGTCCTGAATTATCCTTAACTTCTTACTTCTTTTAATTGCTATTATCGTTTTCTTTTCTGCTTCCGTGCCGCATCAGCAGACTTTAACATTTTTAAGCGATCATGGTCAACATCAGTACGCCAATAAACACGATGACCTTTAATTTATACACCATTTTCCTCTAAACATTTGAGCCAACCAAGTTGATTTTTAATCTTTTTTAAATCATTTAAAAGTCCTCTATCTTCTTCTTGGCGTGTGAGTTTAGCAAATTTCTCATAGTGAGGATAATCTGGAGTTACTAAAGCATTTTTTCGGTGTAAAATTGGCGGATTATATTCATTCGTATAATCCTGATAACTGACTTTCAAGTCTCGCAAATCAATTTGCATACTTGTATGTAAAACTGGGTGAGCTTCTTGATCAAAATCGGGATCAAATAAATAGGATATGATCGGTAGTTTAGTATTAAATTTAACGATAGTTGCCTCATCTAATCTACCAATTGTACGACTAGCACAGCCTTCATAAAGTCGTAACAAGGCTTCAAGTTTTGTCATAGTAGAAACATGAACTAACAGAGAATTAGAAGATTTATCACCAATACAACTATTTTGACAACATTGCCTAATAACTTGGGAATCCCCCAGACTAAATAACATTAAATCAGCTAAGGTACAGGCTTGGGTGTAACTATCAAATAAAGCTTTAATATTATTTTTGACTACTGCTGCTAATTGGGAAAATTTCGGGCGATCGCCAAATTTAGTTAAGGCTAGATATACTAACAAGTCTTGACAACGTTTATCAGTTATTTGCTCCCATTCTTGAAGATTTGTTGCTTGGAGAATTACTTGAAAAGCACGACGGATACTACCAAATTCTGCAATTAAATCTCCCTCCTCAGTCAGCTCTCCTCTAACTGGAAGACGGCCGCGATCGCTCACAAAATTCATCAAAGGAATCAACTTTTCTTGATAATCTGCAAACCGCTTATGTTTGGAACTAATCATAGGTATAGATAAACGAGTTTTAAACCGTGATGCCCGGAATTTTTGAGCCTGTATTTCATCTCTAAAGACAAATAAAATACCCAAATCTATAGGAATAGAATCTACTTGCAAAACCTGGTCAATATAACACTCTAATTCTTCCTGTTCATAATATTTCTGAAAGGTGTTGCGAGCTGTAATTACGCCATCTCCATAAGCAAGCTTTCCTTCAGCTTTACGATCATCAATTAATACCAGAGCAGAAACAATTAAAACCTGCTGAGTCAACTCCCAGGCTTTAATCAAAGCCTCCCTACGTTCTGCCAAAGATTCTATTACATTAATCACATAACCAAGATTGACAATATCAGCAGCAGTACAAGTAGTCTCAGGCAAATAATAGAGATCCCAACCTGCACTTGAATAACCTTTTTGAGCAATGTGTTTGATATCCCCACCATAGCCACAACCATAATCAAAAAAAGTTGTATCCTCTGTAAATAAACTTGCTTCTAAAGCCAAGCGTACTGATTTATAAATTTCCTAACAGGCGATCGCTGCTTTATGGCGTTCTATTTTGGAAATTGGAATTTCAACAGTATGCTAAATTACATGATGGTCTTGAATTTCTATTCCATGATGTTTGAGATGTTTTAACCATCCTTGACGAGTGCCAATCAAACGAGTATTATCTAACAGTCCTAATTTTACTTCAGCACAAGTTAGTTGAGCAAATTTTTGATAGTGTGGATAGTCGGAATTAACAAAAGTTTCTTTCCGATGTAGTACAGGTGGATTTTCACTATTGTGGTAGTTTCTATATTCTACTTTTCCATTATTCATGTTAATGGAAATGCTAGTTTTTAAGGCCGGATGTGGATCAATATCAAATTCTGGATAGTGGAGATAAGAAATTGTTGGCTTCTCAAAATTAAACTTAATTATTGTGGTGATTTTTGCATCAGCTTCTTGTCTATAAACTGCTTTCAAATATAAACGATGAGCCAGATTTTCGTAGAGTCGTAGTAAAGGATGAAGTTGTTCTAAAGCAGAAATATGAATATAAAGAGCAGTTGGTAGTTTTTTCCCGATTTTGCTTTTTTGACAGTATGTTTTAATCGTAGCTGGTTTATAAATTTCTAGGAATATTTGGTTAGCATATTCACAAGCAGATTTATAAGTCAAAAAATAAGTTTTAATATCGTCTATCAGAGTTTGTGGTAGATTGCTTTCTAATTTTATTTTGGGTAATAGTTGAAAGTCTTCTATATTTAAAGCCAGATTAAGTAACAGTTCAGAGCAACGTTTTTGTTGAAAATTACATCCATTTTCCATTGCTAAAATATTTCCCAGATCAGAGCGATGTAATTAGACAGTTTATTTATGGCAATAGCTATTATTATTATTTGAGGAGCTAGAACAAAATATATGGAAAGATTAAAATGTCATACCTAAAGCATGTCTGGATAATTAGTGGTCAAAAAAAATCTTGGTTTGTAGTTGCGATACGGCGCTATAATTCCGAACTGAAACTGTAAAGAGCAACTACGAACTTTATTATAAGCATTCTACCGAACATGATAGATTTTATATCAATATCAATAACATATTGCTACAAAGCTTCAAATACTTTGTTGCTTTGCTTCAGAGTAATCAACATTTACTCATCCTACTACTTCCATCTTCCTTCCTTTAAGACTAACTCCACATTCCTGCACTCTGTGGTTTTTCTTCAGCAGTTGATACAGAGTAAGTCGAGGGCTGAGGAATAAAATTAACAGCAGTTTCAGATAAACCTATGGTTGAAATAGTATCAGAGGTATCTGGATAAAATTCTAAACGAAACTTTACCTTTCCTTTTTTCCAATAATCACCTGGTCTTAATAACTGACATTCTAACCCATGTTCAAATAAATTTTCTGACTCTAACCTAGCTAAAATCATAGTTATATATTCACTAACTTTAAATGTAAATTGAAACATTAAAAGACTAGCACTTGTAGATAACACATCATCATTATTTAGTAGAGTCACTTCAGTTTCCATATCAACTACACTTTCCATATCAACTACCCTGAATTTATTTTCATGTTACTCACTTGACTCATTTGGCTGTGCGACATGAACAGAATCCCTTGTAATAGTCCTCATCTAAATAGTAGATTATAGATGGGGTAAGCGGGAGTGACGATGATGTCATGTAGGGACGTTCCATGGAATGTCCCTACGTACGGTAAAAGCTTATAGCTCGAGTCTCGACTTTTTTTTACATAGCCATCATCAAGTTTTTTTGTTGGTTGTATTTTCCAGGGGTTAAGGGAGCCAGCATTTCTTATGACTCGCGCTCGTGCGCAAGCTTGAGCCAGGCACTTCATACTTCATCTATAATCTTTGATTTAGATGGAATGCTCTCAAGTGGAGTAGACTTCTCGCCTGTTTTTTCATTCCCTGGTTGAAACACAGGGGCTTTAAACATGCGCTTTCCAATAAATCTTCTCTTCTTACTTTTTAACTGACTCACCCGAGTTGCCCTACACTATATTCCCTAAAGAATTAGTATTGAGTCATTGACACTGGATCTCTCGGTATGGGGCTTCTCCTAAAAGAAGCTAAAAAAACCAACCATAAGAATGTAAACCTTTACCCAAAAGATTTACCCCTAAATAACATACCCAGACTACAGCAAATCCAGTAGCAGCCAAAATAGCAGGTCGTCGTCCTTGCCATCCTCTAGTAATACGGGCATGTAGGTACGCAGCAAATACCAACCAAGTAATCAAAGCCCAAGTTTCTTTAGGATCCCAACTCCAGTAAGAGCCCCAAGCTTCATTAGCCCAAACTGCTCCAGCAATAATCCCAATAGTTAACAATGGGAATCCCAAGCCAATAATACGATAACTAATGTTATCTAGGGTTTGGGCGATACTCAAACCCTCAGGAGAAAGGGTTGTTTCTGTCTTAATTGTTTGAGTGCCCATGGTCATTTCCAAGACCGCGGTTTGACTGTGGCCATTTGTTGTGGATAGAGAAGAGGGTTGATGGTTGTTCTGAATTTCATTCTGACTAAGCCCTTGTATTTCCAGTTTCCAATTTTCAGAGTGCTTCACTAAACGATTATTTCTATAGGAACGAGTACCAAAAGAACTACCAGTTAGTTCGATTTTTTGGCCACTGGTAACAAAAAGAAAAGCGATCGCTAACAATGCCCCCACCATAAGAGTTGCATAACTTAACATCATCACACTAACGTGCATCATCAACCAATTAGATTTTAGAGCTGGTACTAAGGGTTCTGATATTTGCATATTTGAGGGCAAAGTTAAGGCCGCAAAAGCAGTAATACCCATTGCAATGGGAGATGTAAAAACCCCTACCAGGCGACTCCCACTCATATTTTCGGCAATTAGATGAATAGTACTAATTCCCCAAGTCAGGAAAAATAAGGATTCGTACAAGTTGCTAATCGGAAAATAGCCAGCTTCTAGCCACCTGGCTCCCAGTAATGTTGCTGTAGAGAGATTGGCGATCGCCATTCCTGTGGAAGCAAAAACTGGGAGATAGGGAATACCAGGAAAAGCTGCAGCTACCCAGTAAACAAGCATTGTGGCAAATAAAATAGC
>JAJEAQ010000616.1 GCA_022822685.1 Trichodesmium sp. jk18x7bins.61 | reverse complement strand
TTCGCTAGAAATATATTTCTAGCGAAGACAGGGCAACTACGAGCCTAATTATTAAGTATTGAACCTAACATGATATTATGCTAATTACTAAAAACTTGGTGTTAGTTAATTATGGGATGAATTTGTTTGCTTAGGCAACCCTAGTCTGGCCAAATTTCCTAAGTCCTGATGCCTAATTCATCCCCCTACTAAGCAACGCCCAAAAATTTGTCTATTTATGACATTAACTTGAAACGAATAGGTCAATTTTCTGTAAACAAAGTCAAGCTTCTTCAACGCTCTTCAGGATTATTGGTTGAGGTGCAAAATTAAACGCCCGCAATTCCTCCCCAACGCGAGTGACGAGTAGGGAATCCTTGCGGGGGAGTGTTGAATATTCTATAACTCTACCATCGTTAGATATTTTGCTGACAAAAGCATCAGTAAAATTACCGTTGCAAATCAAATAGGTATTACCTCTGACATCGATACTAATGCCCTCAATAGATTCACTGTTTCCTGCGCCGAAATAAGTAGCATATCCAATAGAGCGATCACTTTCTACCTGAATCAAAATTCCATCACTCTCTCCTATTGTCATCTTGAGCACCTAAATAAGTAGAATAGAGAATATTACTACCATCATTCGATAGTTTAACAACAAAAACATCACCATAAAGTTCACCTCCACCATAGGTATTTTGCAGAGCATTAACTGTGGGAAAGTCAACAGAATTAGTATTACCTGTGACGTAATTATCTCCATTTGTATCTACAGCAATATCTGTGCCGAAATCCTCTCCACTGCCACCTATATATGTCCCAGAAATCAGAGAGCCTTCAGCAGAATATTTAGCGACAAAAGCATCATCTCCAACCAATTCACCTCCGCCACCAAAGGTATTTTGTATAGCATTTGGTGTAACTGGAAAATCTATAGAGTTGGTACTGCCAGTTATATAAATATTTCCTTCATAGTCAGTAGTGATGCCTTGTCCATCTTCAAAACTGCTACCTCCTAATAAATTAGAAAATTCTACAGTTGCGTTGGCATTAATCGTGGTGAATACTTGGTAAAGGAAGATGAAAAAACTAAATGAAATTCACATTCTATGCTCTCAAACACTACACATGATACCTTCTCCTAAGGTGCTGACCAGACTTTAATAGTTTTGTCTTCGCTACCACTAACAATCGTTTACCCATCGGGGCTGATGGCTACACACCAAACCTCGCTACTATGACCAGAAAGACTAACTTTGAGGTTGCCCGTTGTCAAATCCCAGACATTTACAGTTTTGTCTTCACTACCACTAACAACAGTCTGTCCATCAGAGCTGATGGCGATCGCAAAAACTTGACCACTATGACCATTGATGGTAGTTTTTAGGCTTTCGGTTGCCAAATCCCAAACTTTAATACTTCCGTCACCGCTACCAGTGCAACAGTTTGCCCATTGGAACTGATAGTGACGGAATAAACTGCACTACTGTAACCATTGATGGTAGTTTTCAGACTCTGGGTAGTCAAATCCCAGACTTTGATTGTGCCATCAGCGCCACCACTAATAATAGTCTGTCCATCGGGAGTGATAGCTACAGAGCCAACGCGATCGCTATGAGCAGTCAGAGTAGCTTTGAGACGCCCTGTCACCCAATCCCAGATTTTGACAGTCTGATCCCAGCTACCACTAACAACAGTCTGTCCATCGGGGCTGATAGCTACAGTTCGCACCCAGTCACTATGTATGTATGACCTATCAGACTACGCACTTCAGAAATATTAGTGGCATAGGAGAGTAAGTTCAGGGTTGATGAGGGTGATGCAATGGGAGAAACTGTAACTGGCACTTCCGCATCTTGATTATTTACAGGAGGAGATAGTGATGATTTTTCCTCTCTTCTAGGAATATTAGAAATAATGACAGCAGTAAGTATCACAGCGAAAGCAATACCTAATCCTATTTGGCTCCAAGTTCCATAGAGAATTGCTAAAAGCTTGGCATTTAATGGCATTGAAGTAGAAGGAACATCAGTAGCTGGCGGATTATTTGGGATTAAAACTGTCTCTTGCTGTAATTGATGATTGACATGATGATTACTAATATTACCGGTAGTCCTTTGATGATTGTGCTCAGTCAATATAAATCATTAGTTCCTGACATTAACCCCAAAAATATTGCACTCTGCCTGCTTGAAAAGTTTAAATTTATTGTCTAGGCGTTAGCGAAGCTTTGCGCCAGCAATCGCTTCTTAAAATTAACCAGTAATTTATCAGGAGTCAAACCTAAATTATCATGGTAAAAAAGTCTGCTAGAATGTATTTGCACCTACGATAGAAAAACTGTAAGGATATGTCAAATGATGAATTAATCTACCCCAGTTGTGGTAGTAGCCATATCGTCAAAAATGGGACAATAGATAATAAAAAAACAGAAATATCAATGTCAAACCTGTAAAAGACAATTTGTCGAAAATAGCTGGAAAGTATAGAGCAATGATGAAACCAAAGAATTGATTGATAAATTATTACTAGAAAAGATTAGTTTGGCAGGCATTGTTCGTGTAACTGGAGTCTCAGATAAATGGCTACAGGAATACGTCAATAGTAAGTATGCACAAGTACCTCAGTCAATTCAATGTACAAAAAAAACCGGGAAAACTCACAATTCAATGTTCAAACCCCGCCCGCGAGGTTTCCATATGTGGTCATTTGTGGGGAGTAAAAATAACAAACAATGGTTGTGGTTAGCCATTGATATAGAAACAAAAGAAATCGTGGGTTTCTTTTTAGGAGAAAGAGGAGAAAAAGGTGCATTGGGATTGTGGAATTCATTACCTGGTGTCTACAGACAATGTGCAGTTTGTTATACAGATTTATGGTCAGCTTATGATTTGATTTTTCCTGATTCGAGACACAAATCAGTGGGAAAAGAAACAGGCTTAACAGCTTATATAGAAAGATTAAATAATACTTTACGTCAAAGGATTTCTCGGGAGCCTCAGAAAGACTTTATCTTTTTATAAAAAGCTAGAAAATCATTTAGGAGCTATTTGGTATTTCATTCATCATTACAATCAAGCGTTGAGCCTGTCGCCGACATGAAAAGCGTTGCTTTGCGGAACGCAATCGCTTCATCCTAATTTTATCACTACATCTACAGGACTACCATATTACCTAATTCGACCATCACTTCATCAACACTTTGATAACGATTTTTCCAATAATCTGACACCATTTTATCTAGCACCGGACCAAGCTTTTCACTAATATTAACTTGGTCTTTCCAGACAATTTCATCTGTTGAATGGTCTTTCACTAGCCTACTGGCCTGCATTCCAGTTAATGCTTCAATACCAATCATTCCCACAGCGTAAATATCACTACAAAATCTAGGCTGACCTACTGCTTGTTCACTAGGCATATATCCAGGAGTTCCCACTGCTACTGTGTGAGTTGTATGACCTCCAATTGTCACTGTTAATCCTTTAATTTCTTTGACTGCACCAAAATCTATTAATACAATTTTTCTATCATATTTTCTCCGCATAATATTCTGAAGTTTTAAGTCACGATGAATCACATTTTGTTCATGTACATACTTTAAAAATTATAAAATTTCAGTTAATAGCTGAACTATTTCATTTTCACTAAACTTACCCTCAGAAGAAAGCTATTTCTTTAAATCAGTTTCTGCAATAAACTCTTGAACTAGATCAAACTGGCCACTCTCTTCAAAATAGGCAAATAATCTGGGAATCTGATTATGTTCTCCCAGACGTTGTAATGTTATTGCCTCTTTTTTAAATAAATCTTGAGCAACTTGAAAAACTTGTGGTCGTGGATCTGATGGAGCTAGTTGTTTAACCACGCATTTAGGGTGATTAGGTAAGTTTAAATCAACTGCTAGGTAGGTAGTTCCAAACCCACTTTTGCCCTACTCAGATATAATTTGATACCGATGTCCTAGTATTTTACCAGTCATTGTTTGTTTGAGAAAGTAAGTTTGAGCCAAAAAATTAGGGAGTTTGAGAGTCTCTGTACTTTAGTAGGGTAGGGAATGAAAGAGGACTTGACGATTTCAGTCCCAGTTTTCTTTTCAGGTGATGGGGATTGTTGGCTTCTCCAAAACCCATTTCTGAAGTAATGTTTGCTGTGGGGCAGGCTTCCAATCTGCCTAGCTACGCAGTTATCAAACATAGGAAGGTTCCTACCTTCATCCACTACACTTGCTTGATTGTTTGGTTTCAGGGACTTCCAAATCAAAAACATCCTCAAATTTTCACAGATGGGGTTTCCTACTTATTTCATATTCCCGCTGGGCTGGATGCCCTCCCCACAAGACAGATCATTTATTTCTTGAAAATCTCCTCAAGCATAGGACGCAAGCATCCGCTCGGGTAGGGGGTGAAACGCTCTTTACCAACAATCTTTAACTCGCCCAGCCAAAAAAACAAGCCCCCTCCCAATCAAATCGCCTCATAATCACAGCCCAAGATACACATCAATTACTTAACAGACATGATCATAAAACCCACCCCAAACAACCAAACAACCAACACACAAACACAAACTCCAACCCCATAAACACCCTTCATGTAGAGAAGTCCCTCAAAAAATAACTATTTTTAGGAAGCGCGGAGCCGCGGAATTAGTCGGCGCGGAATTAGGAGTCGGCGCTCAAAATCACCACAAAGCAATATAAATCAGCCCCCATAAACACCCTTCATGTAGAGAA
>JAJEAQ010000718.1 GCA_022822685.1 Trichodesmium sp. jk18x7bins.61 | reverse complement strand
GTTCCTGCTAGAAACGAACCGCACTCATTCATACTATGTTTGATATATATTATTTATAAAATTGAGATTGTTCAATCCATTTTTGGACGATATCCACAGAAGGACAAAGATCGCGCCGCTGCATAGTTGATACTTGTAATTTTAAGATTTGTTGGTGCAGTCTGTGGACAGGAATTTGAGCTACTTGGGCAACTGAGGCAATGCCAGCATGAAGCAGAAGTCCGCAGTATTGACAACCAATACTAGGCACTCTAGCCAAGTCTGCTAATGCTACCCATTTATTGACATATTGAGGATGAATTTGTAGTTGATTTGCTAGGGTTAATTTTTGTTGAGGAGTTTGGGTTATTTCCAATAACTTTCTAGTACTGGTAATACCATATTCTAATAGTAGAGTTTGATATTGTTTACTTAATCCAGGTAATTTTTTTATTGACCAGTTACGAGATTTCAACGATGGGATTTTTGGTGATTTTTTCATATTCAATATATATAGACATCTCCGAAAATATATCTAAAACCTTGGTTTAACCTGACATACTAATCAATAATATTGAGATCCATAGTAGATAATCTCTCACTTTTCATAATACATTTTACTTTTATGTCAAGATGTTTTGTAATGATTAGTATCCTGAAATTACTAAAAATTAGGAGGAAGGAAATATGGCTTACATAACTAGGTTGATACAAGTTGCTTTGGGAGTAATAATTATTCTGAGCTTTGCCGTCTATCAGGTAAAAGGGCAAAATCAAACTAACTATATATTAACTCAAATGAATAATGATACAGAGATGAATAATCAAACTAGCGATCGCCTAATTTCCGCTAATAATCAACTAGGCTTTCGAATTTTTTCACAGATTCTCAAATCTGAACCTGATCATAATACTTTGATTTCACCGATTAGTATAGCGATAGCACTTTCAATGACTTACAACGGTGCTGATGGTGAAACTAAAACAGCAATGGCGAAAACTCTAAATTTACAAAATCTCAGTCTAGAAGCAATAAATCAAGCAAATTTAGAGTTAAAAAGCTTACTAGATAGTCTCACACCAGAAGTACAATTAGACATTGCTAACTCCATCTGGACTAAAGCAGGTTTACCTTTTCACCCTGATTTTCTTGCTAACAACGAAGATTTTTATGGTGCAGAGGTTAGAGAAGTTGACTTTAATAATCCTCAGACTGTGGAAACTGTTAATAATTGGGTTAAAGAAAATACTCAAGGTAAGATTGAAAAGATTTTAGAAGAGCTGAAACCTGAAGATGTAATGTTATTGATTAATGCCATTTATTTCAAAGGTAAATGGCAAGAAGAATTTAAGGAAACTTTGACAAAGGAACAACCTTTTACCTTACTTGATGGTACAGAAAAACAGCATCCCATCATGTTTCAATCAAATGTATCTTATCCATACTATGAAAATGAAATTTTTCAAGCAGTCAGTTTGTCTTATGGAGAAGGTAGGGTAAGTATGTATGTATTTCTACCTCGTGAAGAAGTAGGGTTGTCAGGATTTTATGAAGTGTTAAATGCGGAAAATTGGGAAACATGGATGTTGCAGTTTCAAGATAATGAACTCAATTTGGGCTTACCTCAGTTCAAAACTGAATATGAAGTTACACTGAATAATACTCTCCAAGCTTTAGGAATGG
Source organism: Trichodesmium sp. jk18x7bins.61 (assembly GCA_022822685.1). Classification (GTDB taxonomy): domain Bacteria; phylum Cyanobacteriota; class Cyanobacteriia; order Cyanobacteriales; family Microcoleaceae; genus JAJEAQ01. Next base: position 1,547 of record JAJEAQ010000718.1, on the reverse strand, counting down.
AGATAGCTTTTAACGAACAGAAAGCTGATTTTTCTGGGATGCGCCCTATCCCTCCAGTACTATATATTAGTGATGTAAAGCATAAAACATTTATCGAAGTAAATGAAGAAGGAACAGAAGCTGCAGCTAGTACTCAAATCGGAATAGCAGCTATGTCAGCGAGACCAGAAATGATACAAATGATAGTTAATCGCCCCTTCTTTTTTGCGATTAGAGATAATGATACTGGTAGTATTTTATTTATGGGAGCTACTACAAATCCTCAAAATTAAAGTCAGGCATCAGGCAGAAGTCAGACGGAATTTTGTCAATTTAAAAAGGGGGCTATGAGGGGTAAATTAGATGAAAATTTACCATGAAAGCTATTTAATACCTTGTTCAAGTTTTTGTAAAGCATTATTCACTTTTACCTCCAATTTTTGGAACTGTTCTTGTCTTAAATTACTCCACTCCGGCAATTTATTAATAAATTGTTGTAAATCAATAATGATCCTGGTTAAATCATTAATTTGCTGAAGTTCAGGTCGTTGTTTAAACTGACGGGAAATCATTTCTAATTCTGTTTGTAAGAGTTTGATAGTTTGCTCTTGCATATCCAATCTATTAGACAAGCTTTTCAGAGTCTCCAATAAAGGTTTGATTTGACTCTCTTCCTGATTAATTTCTAATTTTTCGGCAGTAGACTGAAATGAACTTATACTATTTTTCAATAAGTAAATCATTTGGAAAATTGACTCTTGATATTCGTATGATTTTCTAGTATTATCAATTTTAATTGCTTTGATTTGTGCTGCTAATTTGCGCCGATTCATCAGATTTAGCAACAGAGAAATTAAGAGCAATCCTACTGCATAAATAATTGGTTCCCCCAATATATAATTAGCAAAAACTTCGACAACAGCAGCAGGGATAAAAATATACTCAGCAATTTCTAAAAGACTATGGCGATGCAACATATTTATTTTATGATTGACTGATTTTAAAGGCAGGAAGAAACAATACCTAATATCATGTTTGGATAATTAGTTATAAAAAAATATTTTTTATATCATACTAAATCCGGCGCGAGATAGGAGCTTTATTTAAACCCCGCCCGTCCCGGCGGGGTCTTAAGAGGCAAGAAGTAAGAGGCAAGAGGGATGTATGGTTATAGACAATTTGGAAAATGTACTTTTGCCTCATTCGGGAGGAGCTACGCTTTCATAACCGGATTTGGTATCATGTCTAATTAATGGAGTATAAAAAAATTTGTTTGTAGTTGCGCTGCAAGCGCATCGCAACTACAAACATTACTTTAATACCATTGCTCCCCTCTGCATTTGCAACAAAAAACGGCACGATAAAAATAAATTAATACACCCAAAATATCAACAGCAGCAGTAATAAAAGGAACTGACATTAAAGCAAGATATAATTTTAAAAATCTAAATATACAGCGTATTCCATGTAAATGTAGTCCACTAATTTGAATAATTATAATGTCTAAATATGAAAGCAGATTCGATTCCGTGAAAAAATAGCGAAAGCTTACGAACAATGTGATACCT
>JAJEAQ010000503.1 GCA_022822685.1 Trichodesmium sp. jk18x7bins.61 | reverse complement strand
CTGTGTCTATAGAGGATGTGGAGATATGGCTGACTGAGAAGAATTTCTGCTTGTATTGAGCTTGGGTTGGTTGATGATGGTGTTAGGTGGGTGAGTTTAGCTTTGCTACATGAATGTGGAAGTGGCCTGAATTCGGCGTTGTTTGGTTGGGGCTACGGAGTGAGTATGTCAAACTACTGTGATGCTACAAAATCAGGCACAAAACATAAATTCTAACTAATTAAGTGAATATAATTATAATTTTATGCTCAATCAAAACTGGTTAAAACCAGGAGACTTATTACAAGTTATTTCACCTAGTGGTTGTCTGAGAGAATTAGATAATTTTCAAAAAGGGTTAGAAATCTGGCGAGCACGTGGCTATAAAGTTGAACTAACTCCTGGCTACGATCAAAAGTGGAGTTATTTAGCAGGTACAGATGAAAGTCGCCGTAGTCAATTAGCAGCAGTTGTTAATAATCAAGATTGTCGTGGTATTCTCTGTGCTAGAGGTGGTTATGGTGCGACTCGCTTACTAGAAAACTGGCACAACCCAAATCATCTTCTATCAGCGACTCCTAAATGGCTAATTGGTTTTTCTGATATTACAGCCCTACTATGGACTTTTAGCCAAATTGATTTTCCCTGCGTTCATGGTCCATTATTGACTACTTTAGCTGCTGAACCAGAGTGGTCAATTCAAAGATTATTTGACTTGGTGGAGGGTCGTCCCCTAGAGCCTTTAAAAGGAAAGGGTTGGGGTGGTGGCCATGCAAAGGGTTACTTAATGCCAGCAAATTTAACTGTCGCTAGTCATTTATTGGGTACTAAGTATCAACCAAATTTGAGTATGGCAATTTTAGCTTTAGAAGATACTAATGAAGTTCCTTACCGTATTGACAGAATGTTGACCCAGTGGCGTATGACTGGTATTTTGCAGCAGATTCAAGGCATCGCTTTGGGTAGGTTTAATCAATGTGCCTCTGGACGCATGAATCATACAGAGTTTACGGTGGAGGAAGTATTACGCGATCGCCTGGCTGATTTAAACATTCCGATTGTATCTGCTCTGGCCTTTGGCCATGAAAGCCCCAACGCAGCTTTACCAGTGGGAGTTGAGGCCAATCTTGACGGTGACAAAGGTATTCTAGAAATTTTGACACCTGATGGACCCACCCAAGAACCTATTCAAATTTAATTCTTTAAATTTATATGGTAAAATGTGATGCTTGCACAAGGAAGTAATCAACAAGGTCGGAAACAGCTCCGGCTGATGATACTCTATTATGGCGGTCTGAACCTCCTTGAAGCTGTTAGTAATTGATTGTTGAGGGTAATGAGTACTGTTTAATCAGGTTTCAGCCACTAAAACTCAAAATTGAAATGTACCACAGCTTATCAAAATCTCAAATCCAGAATGACACCTGACACCTGAAAAATGACTAATCAACAAACTCTGAAGCGGAAACTCTTTGACTTAGACAATTGTGACTACAAAGCCTATAGAGATATCCAAGGTAGTTACGAATTTCCTGACTTTACCCTGATTATCGATTATGTTCAGGGAGACCCCTTTGCCGCTCCTAGTAAGCTTCGGGTGCAAGTGCCCTATACAGTCTCTGGCTTTCCTCCAGAACTTTATCAGAGTCCAATTCGGGAAATTGCCCTTCGAGATTTCCTAACTCGTAAATTTGACAAAATGGCCTACGAAGTTAGTGGTAGGCGTGGCACAGGCAAAAGTGGGATGATAGCAATCACAAAAATGGGGCAAGAAGTGCTGGAACGAACATCAGTATACCTACTCCATATTGCTCCTCCACCTCCTAAAGATAGTCCTACTGGCTCAAACCCAGCTCTAGAAAGAGGAAAACCTGTAAAATTAAAGAGCCAAAAAGGTGTTGAAGTCCGATTAATAGTAGGATTACCCGCTAATGGTCGTCGCATCCTCGGCAGACTAGCAGCAGAAATGATTTGTGACGATATCCCCTATATTGTTCACCGAAGTCTTAAATATGAACAATTAGATGCTGATGCTTGTCGTCGTCATGTAGAAACTGTAGAAGATGCGGATTCTTTACGCAAACAGTTACCAGAAAGAAATTTAGTGGCTTTTGTGGCCAACGGCGCAATTTTACCACGACGGAGCGGGGTTGACGATCGCCCTTTATCATCTGAGGCAGTACCATTTCAGTCTCCTCCATCTTTAGAAGTGGAATTAAAATGTCCGAATAAAGGCCTGATTTCGGGAATGGGAATTCCTCAAGGAGTGACATTAATTGTAGGTGGTGGTTATCATGGTAAATCCACTCTCCTCAAAGCAATTGAATTAGGAATTTATAATCATGTTCCAGATGATGGACGTGAATTTGTGGTGACAGATCCAGCAGCAATTAAAATTAGGGCAGAGGATGGTCGTAGTGTTGCTGGTGTAGATATTTCTCCGTTTATTAATCAATTGCCTCAAGGTCGTTCTACAACTCAATTTATCACTGAAAATGCTAGTGGCAGTACATCTCAAGCTGCAAATATTATGGAAGCTTTAGAGGTAGGCGTTAAGCATCATAACTCTGAAGAAACTGCTGCAACTTCTCCTGTACTATTGGTAGATGAGGATACAGCGGCAACTAATTTTATGATTCGCGATCGCCGGATGCAAGAACTAATTGCTAAAGAGCAGGAACCAATTACACCTTTTATAGATAAGGTACGACAGTTATATACAGAGTATCAAGTATCAACAATTTTAGTTATGGGTGGTAGTGGTGACTATTTTGAGATGGCAGATACAGTCATTGCTATGGAAAACTTCCAAGCCCAAGAAGTTACAGAAAAAGCCAAGGAGATTGCCCAGCAATGTATGACTGGTCGTACTGCAGAAGGTGGTGAAAAGTTTGGAGAAATTAGATCCAGAATACCACTATCAGATAGTTTAGACCCCAGTCGGGGGCGACGAGATGTGCGTTTAAAAGTTAGAAATGTTGATGAAGTGAGGTTTGGGAGTGAAGATGTTGACGTATCTGGAGTGGAGCAATTGGTGAGTAAAGACCAACTCAGAGCGATCGCTGCCGGAATGGTTTATGCGAAAAAACAATATATGGATGGTACTCGGACATTATCAGAAATTATAGATAGTGTTATGGCAGATATTCACTCTCAGGGCTTAGATGTTTTGATTCCTTTTCCACAAGGAGACTTAGCCATGTTCCGAGGGTTTGAGTTAGCTGCAGCAATAAATCGCCTGCGAACTTTAGCAGTTAAATAATTCCTCGATGTCATTTTTGATGTCCCCTCGGGCGAATTCTATTTAACTGCTCTAATGCCCATTTAGCTGTTTTTTCAACTTCTGGATCTGGGTCATACTCTGCTTGTTGCAATAGGGCAGTTATTTGAATAATTAACTCATAAACTCTTGTTAAATCTCGGATAGCATTTTTCTTAACTTCTGCATTATCATTTTGCAAAGATATTGCTAAAGCTCTACTCATTGGTTTTAATGTTTTAGTTCCAATTTCTGAAAGAGTAGCTAAAATTAAACTATGCTGTTTAGAGTCAGAATCGGCGAGTAAATTAACTAATGGTTGAACAGCTCTAGAGTCTCCTTTTTGACCCAGTTCCCAAATAGCTTGATGCCGTTTTTTGGGGTCAAAATCTTGTAACTCATTAATCAATTTTTCAACAATATTAACTTGGGGCAAAGAATAGTTATTCTGTAGAGCAATGTTATTAGATTCTTTAATTCCAGAATATTTGTCAGTTACTTCTGATGAATTTATTTGATTTTCTTTGTGCTTGATAGAGGAACCAGTATCAATTTTCGGAAATGTTTCTGTTTCAATATCTTGATGATGGGATTGTGAGTTATTGTTTGAAATTGGTAAATTAGCATTCTCTCCATCCTCTTCTGGCCAGGGAGGAACAAAAGAATCTAAAGAATTTTCTGTACTACCCACAGAATTATTGACAGGAGCTACTGGCCATTGTGGAGGATTGAGATTGGTATAGTTAGCTTCGAAATCAGGTGAACTGGTTTCTGGTGTTTTTTCTTGAGAGATTAAGTCTTCTGGCTCTAAATCTTTCGGTTGATGATCGTCAAACAGTTTCAGTAAGATGAATACCGCTGTAGCAGTAACAATAACTGATGTTATGCTCAAGAGAAAAAGGGTTTTTCGTCCTCCTAAAACCTTCAGCACTGAACCTAGTTGTCTAGGAAGATTTGAATCAGAAGAATTAGATTTTTTTTTGTTTGTCTCTTCAGACTTGTTAGCTTCTGAGTCAGTGTCTTGAGCAATGTAGAAAGGAAAAGAAGGTTTTCCTATTGATTGAGAATTAATTTGATTAGTTTGTTGTACATTTTTTGTACCTGTAAAGATACGATTACTCAATTTCCCTGTACTGGAAGCATCAATTATGGCTCTACTCGGAGTTGGACAACAGCAGAAAAAAGTCAACCATGTAATGATCAAAAGATTAGATTTGTAGTCGGCCATAATTTTATATCAGAAGTTCTCAGAGGCAACCTTCATCTAAAAACATTCGGTCCGCAAGGAAACCCATTAGCTTGAGCTACGGGATGAAAAACGACCCGGCGACTTCAGTCACAGTCCCTAGAGACTAATATTCTCCCTAACCTCTTCACGCATCAGAAATTTTAGATGGGGAGTGGATGGGAGATGCTGTTCAAAACAACTTCAATATAACATAAAAGTTACTCTAGAAAGACCATGTATGACTTTTGACTTTTGACTTCCGCGTAAGGAGATTATGCCAATAAGGGAGTATTGGCGTTGCTGAAATGTAATGTGAGGTAGCTGAGGGTAAAATCGGAAAATATATTTTTTTCGTTGATAGTTAATCTAAAAATCATTACCACTCAGCAACGCCAAAAAGAGAGTCACAGTAAAATCCTCACCCCTAACTCCCAACGCCTAATCCGATCTCCTACCAACATAAACTCTGTAGCAATATACAGCACATTAGGTGGTTGACAAAGTACAGTAGCAACAGCTTTTCAAATAGTTTTTGAAGTATTGAAATAAGATTTCATTGTTTGTTGTGCTGAACTACGAAAATCAGTGTATCACATTTACATGGAATACGCTGTATTTTGAAAATGGTATTAGATGCAAATTTACACAAAATTGGTATGAATGCATTACATAAAACGTTCCACGACATGAAGAGCGGCTATTTGCGGCCAGCCAAACGCACACCACTAATTTAAAAAATATAGTGGGAGACTCAAACTCTTTATCTCATCTACTTTTGCCTCTTACCTCAATCGCAGGTTGTTAAAAATGGTCTAAAGCCATGTGTTTTTGGGGCAGAAAATTTCCTTTGAAATTGATCAACTTTGGTCTTACTTCTTCCTTCCTGTAATCAATTTTTATTAGTGATATTGCTCCACACTGCTAGCACTAACGCCAAATTAGCTATAATCAGGGAAAAGAATTGGCAGCTATTATGAGCTACTGTATTAATCCTAATTGCTCCTATCCAGAAAATCAGAGTAACCTTTTATATTGTACAGCTTGTGGCTCTAAACTATTAATAGAAGGGCAATATCAAGCTGTAAAAAAAATTAGTGATAATGACTGGGGAGCTATTTATGAAGTTAAAGGAAATAGAAGTAATAAAATTCTCAAAGTATTGCATACAGAGCATCCTAAATTTGTTTCTAAATTTCAACAACAAGCTAAGATCTTAGCAGAGCTTAGTCATCCAGGGATTCCCCTAGTAAAAGCCGGAGGGTATTTCACATTTTTGCCGAGACAAAGTCACCAAAAATTGCACTGTTTAGTTATAGAAAAAATTACTGGAGAAAATCTACAAACTTGGTTAGAAAAAAACAATTCAAAACTTCTAGATCAAGAGTTAGCTATTGAATGGTTAACTCAACTCATAGAAATTTTAGATTTATTACACAAAAAACATTTTTTTTATCAGAACATTAAACCTAGTAATATTATCCTCCGTCCTAATGGAAAATTAACATTAACTAATTTTTCCGTGACACAACAATCAGCAGAGTCAGATTTTGTTGCTCTAGGATACACATTTATTTATCTACTCACTGGTAAGCCTCTATCTCTCTTATTAAATGCTCATACTAATACATTAAACTGGCGAGATAGAGTCCATAAAAAATCATCAAAACTAGCAGATTTTATTGATGAATTAATCTCACAAAACTATGGAAAAAATACTCAGATACTACTGCATAAATTAGCAACATTAAAAAACGATTTATCTCAACCTTTGAATCGAAAAAAATATCATATATTTCAGAGCAAGCTATTATTAGGTAGTTTGATTTTACTTCTAGGATTAGTTGGTATTCAAATTTTTAGTTATTTCCAAAAGCGATTCAATAATGAACTACTGTCTCTAGAAAACCAGCCCAAAGAAATCCCATATGACGATCTAGAACAATTTTTCTCTCAGCACAAAAGCAAATTTATCCTAGGAGGGATAATTTTTATACTAGCAATAGGGGGTAGTCATGTTGTTGGTTATTTTCAGATTCACCCCAAATACTTGATGTTAAGTCTGCCGAATGGAGTCTCTTTAAAAGAAACTTTTAATACAGATTCAGATAGAGTGTATTCTGTAGTTGTCAGTCAAGATGGGCAAATTTTAGCTTGTGGCAATGGTGATGGTAATATTCAAGTCTGGCATCTAGAAACAGGAGAAGAATTAGGTATTATTGAAGGTCATACTAATGATGTAGTTGCGATCGCTCTGAGTCGAGATGGAAATATATTGGCTAGTGGCAGTTATGACGGCACGATTAAAATTTGGTACTTGGAAACAGAAACACAACTAACTCTGCAAAGTCATTTTATGCGAGTTACTTCCATTGCTATCAGCCCTGATGGAGAGAAATTAGTGAGCGGCAGTAGCGATAATTCCATCAAAATTTGGCATCTCCCTACAGGAAAAATGCTACATACTTTCCGTGGCCATTCTGATAGTATTTATGCAGTTACTATTAGTAAAAATGGTGAAATTTTAGTCACAGGAAGCCAGAATAATATTAAAATTTGGAATCTGGAAACAGGCTCAGAACTTTCTACATTTGTTGGTCATAATGGTAGAATCTTATCTGTCAATATCAGTCCAGATGGTGAAAAGATAGTAAGTGGCAGTAGCGATCAAAATATTAAAATTTGGGAGCTAGAAACTGGGAAACTCTTAAAAACTTTGCGCGGTCATTCTAACGATGTTAATTCTGTAGTTATTAGCCCCGACAGTCAAACTGTAGTTAGTGGCAGTAGGGACCATACTATCAAGATTTGGCATATAGAAACAGGGAAACTTTTACGCACTATTAGAGGACATTCTCGGTGGGTTAGTTCCGTTGCATTTAGTCCTGATGGAGAGATTATAGCTAGTGGTAGTTTTGATAAAACTATTAAACTTTGGAGATTGGGAGGAGATAGTTAAAGAAAAAAAGAGAGGCGAAAACGAGCCAAGCAAATGACAATGTATTATACATGAAAAATCTTACAGTTAAACAGTATGGTATAGGAAATGACTACTGATACAAAACCACAAATTATTTACCCTGATAGCGGTGTATGACCAATGGCTGATAACACTAAACAATTTCGATGGATAGTTACCATCAAAGAAAACCTAGAAATATTATTTGCGAATGTAGGAGATGTTTTCGTTGCCGGAGATTTTCTTTGGTATCCCGTAGAAGGAAACAAAACAATTTGTCAAGCACCTGATGTCATGATTGTTTTTGGTAGAAAAAGGAGATAGGGGTTCATATAAACAGTGGGAGGAAGACAATATTGCTCCTCAAGTCGTATTTGAAATATTATCACCAGGCAACCGCCCCCAAGAAATGACTAGAAAATTACTGTTCTATCAAGAGTATGGAGTCGAAGAATATTACATTTAGATCCTAATGCCATAGATTTTATCACTGCAATTAGAGTAGGCGATCGCCTACAAGTAATTGCAGCGATAAATGGTTGGGTTAGCCCCCGTCTAGAGATTCGTTTTCAACTTACAGCAGAAACTTTAGAAATATATCGACCAGATGGACGCCAGTTTCTCACACCTGTAGAATTAGATAAACTGCGGGAACAGGAGTAGCAATACTTAAGGAGAGAGGAGACATCTGAGTGTAAGTTTCCGAATGGAGCAAACCAGACAAAAGTTGTTAAGGCTTAATACCTAAGAACAACCATCTCCATTTCTGTGAATTCTTTCCTGTAATATAAATGCAGTAATGCTTGCCACTCACAACACTCTGGGGTATCTCAGCTATACCCATAATAATGGAACCGTTAGAATACTTGCTCTATCATAACTATTAACACTTCACCAATTAAGTAGACAGACCAATACAGTGATGATATCAGGTGGGCAAATATGGAGTTATTGAAGTTATACTAAATCCGGTTTGACGCTTGAGCTTCATAATAGAGCAGAAGTAGTGAGAAAAAACTATAGGCCTCAAAAGGCCCATTTAGCTCCCGATTTCAGTAGTATTCAACTGCAGAAAAAGTATCTAAAAAGCCAAAAACTGTGGAGTCAAGGCCATGGCACTGACTATGGAAAATATCTTGAGGCTAGACAATAAAAAATACTGCCCTCGCGGTGGGATTAAATTATAGCGATACTAGACGAATAGCAATTAAGTACAACACTGAAGGTGAAAAGAGAATCAAAAATCGAACTCGGTTGAACAAAATTAATCAAAGAGAAAAAACCTTGATTAAATGAACAACAACTACAAAAATTAGCTCTGAAGTAAAAAAAATTGCCTGATGGAGGAATTTGGACAGGTCCCCTGGTAGCTCGTTGGACGGAAGGAGAAACAGGAGTGGAGCAGGTTAGGAATCAAAGGGGGTGAGATAGTTGAAAAAAGCTGAAATCTTCTTTACCGAAACCGAAGCCAAAACATCAAAAAACAGCTCGAAAGCAACAACAAGAATATAAAAGAAGCTTTCCTTTCTGAGTAGAAAAGCTTCAAAAGAAGTATCCAGAAGAGCGAATCGAAGTTTGGTTTTTTTGATGAACATAGAGTCGGACTCCACTCCAACCCATACTCAAGAAAGTCTGGACTCCAATTAGCCCAATACCAGCAGCATTGGTACAGCATCGATATGAATGGTTATATGTTTATGGTGTTGTAGAACCCAAAACAGGAAAAACTCATTGGTATTTGAGCGCAAGAGTTAACACAAAGTGGTTGAACTTGGGATGATAAACTAGGGCCACTGCAGTGGGAGCCAGGGAAAAAGTGATTCTGATAGTGCCAGACAGAGGCAGATGGCATCGCAGTGAAAAAGTGAAATGGCCACCGGGGGTGATTGTGGAATTTCTACCACCTGATTCTCCTGAATTACAGCCTGCTGAAAGATTATGGTCATGAGTAGATGAACCTTTAGTCAACGAACATTGGGAAACAATTGATGAACTGGAAATAGTTTTAGAAAAAAGATGTTGTATTCTCCACTCTATGACGGATGAAATTGACATACTCACTCCGTTACGCTAACGCGACAACCCTAGATTCTTCAACCGACAAATTGTCGATCGCGGTATGGGCTGAAGTGATATTTAAACCCTGT